>JAQGHT010000883.1 GCA_028291565.1 Planctomycetaceae bacterium
CTGGCCTATCGTGATCCCAATACCGGACGCAACAAGCCAGGTTGGCGGGTGCGCGTCGTGCCAAATAAATTTCCGGCATTGCAGGTCGAAGGTCAGTTGAGCAAACGTGGCGACGGCATTTACGATCTGATGAATGGCATCGGAGCCCACGAAGTCATTATCGAATGTCCGCACTACGAAGAGAGCATGGCCCGGCTGACGCTCGAAAATCTTCGCGAAGTCCTGTGGGTCTACCGCGATCGGCTCGTGGACCTTAAAAAAGATCGGCGGCTGGTCCACGGGCTGATCTTCAAAAACAAGGGCACTCTTGCTGGCGCGACGATCGATCACACGCATTCCCAGCTGATTGTCACGCCCGTTGTTCCGATCACTGTTTGGGAAGAGATGGAGGGAGCTCTCGGATTTCACAATTACCGCGGCCGCTGCATTTATTGCGACATGGTCCAGCAGGAATTGGCGACCGGGAGCCGAATCGTCCTGGATTTGCCGAATTTCGTCGTCTTCTGTCCCTTTGCCAGCCGGTTCCCCTTCGAGACCTGGGTCTTGCCGAAACAGCACTCCAGCCACTTCGAGAACATCCAGCGGCAACAAGTTGAAGAACTCGGTTTGGTTCTGAAGACGATCTTGTGTAAACTAGAACTCGCGCTCGATGACCCACCTTACAATTACATCATTCACACCGCCCCGTTTGACACGCAAGAATTGGCGCATTACCACTGGCACATGGAAATCATGCCGCGTCTAACCCGCGTCGCGGGATTTGAATGGGGCAGTGGCTTCTACATTAACCCAGTCCTTCCCGAGCAAGCCGCCGCGTTTCTGCGAGACACAGATGTGGATCCGTCGCGTTTGATGTAAAGCAACGTAGGATAAGCCGCTGGCTTGTTCGTCCAAAAAACGTGTCGTCGCGCTGGCGGCTGCACGATGAACAGAAACGTGATCACTCAGATACTACCGAAGAAACTCAGATCTAAGGGCAGAGCAAATTCCCGCGAAACAGTGGGGAACTGACACTGAACTGAGGAGATTTGGCCCGTTGGATTAGAATTAAACCAGCGTCCGATCTTTTTGGACTCTTGGACCTTAGAACTTAGACCTTGTTTTTGTTTATTTCTTGGACGCTTGTGGCCACTTGGTCCCGTCGCCTTATCAAATCCCATCCATCACGTTGAAACCGCACAAGCCAGAGGCTTATGCTACGCTTTCAGGATCCCCAGCCATGAATCGCTTGCGATTGGCCCTCGTGTTTCACGACCACCAACCTATCGGCAACTTCGACGGAGTCTTCGAAGGTGCGTATCAGGACAGCTACGCGCCACTCCTGGAAGTACTCCGCGATTACCCCGACTTGCCGATGGTGTTGCATACGTCGGGAAGCTTGCTGGAATGGCTGGTTGCCAATCATCCGGAATACATCGAACAGGTTCGCGAATTCGCGGAACGAGGCCAGCTGGAAATCCTCGGTGGTCCCTTCTATGAACCGATCCTGGCCTGTATTCCGCGCCGCGATCGAATTGGTCAGATTTCGATGTATACGGAATACCTGGAGCGGCATTTCGGAACCCAGGTTCGCGGAATGTGGGTTCCCGAACGAGTCTGGGAACAGTCCTTCGCCGCCGACATCGCCGACGCCGGAATTGAATATACGTT
Source organism: Planctomycetaceae bacterium (assembly GCA_028291565.1). Lineage (GTDB taxonomy): Bacteria > Planctomycetota > Planctomycetia > Planctomycetales > Planctomycetaceae > JAKFVC01. The sequence goes on from JAQGHT010000883.1 coordinate 1,651, forward strand.
GCTGGACGACTTCCATTTTCGCAACAGCGGCATGCACGCCGATCAAATGCATGGCTATTATCTGACCGAAGATGAAGGCCGGTTGTTGAAGATTTTTCCGGGCAGCGAGAAGTTGCGGTACACGATCCCCTGGCAGGATCCAGACGAAACAATCAAGTACCTCAGAACGATCGCTCAACGGTTTCCCAACGCGGCAGTCGTGTGCGGCGACGACGGAGAGAAATTCGGAACCTGGCCGGGGTCGAAAGAACACGTTTTCACCAAAGGCTGGTTGCGGCGCTTCCTCGACACTTTGCGAGCGAACCTGGACTGGATTCAAGTCTGCACGATGGCCGATATCGTCGATTCTCAGCCGCCATTGGGAACGGTCTATCTGCCTGACGCCAGTTATCGTGAAATGTGCGAATGGGCGCTGCCACCCGAAATGCAGTTGGAATACGCACATGTCACGAAATCGCATGAACACCGCTCGGACTGGCCGCAGATGAAGCAATTCATGCGTGGCGGATTCTGGCGGAATTTCCGCGTCAAATACTCCGAAGCCAACGACATGTATTGCCGCATGCTGGAGATCAGCACGCGCTTGGATGACATGGCACAATCCAGCGTCGGAGAAGATCATCCCGAACTGATTTCCGCGGCGCGGACTGAGCTTTACCGTGCCCAATGCAACTGTTCCTATTGGCACGGCGCGTTCGGCGGTTTGTACCTGCCGCACCTGAGGAATGGCGTTTATCATCACCTGATCGCCGCGGACAGTCTTCTGGAACAGGCGGCAGAACGGACAGGCCACTGGGTCCAGGTCGGCGCGGATGATTACAATCTGGATGCCAGAAAAGAAATCCGATTGGCCAGCGACCGGCTGGTCGCATACCTGGCACCGAGCCGCGGCGGGCATTTGTACGAACTTGATATCCGGGCCACGAAACACAACCAATTGGCGACGCTCAATCGCCGGCCCGAATCCTATCACGAACGGATCCGAGCCTTCGCGGAAAAACGCCTGGGTGAAGACGACAAGGTCGCCAGTATTCAAAGCGAAGTCATCTTCAAACAACCGGGCCTGGAGCAGAAGCTGATCTACGACAATTGGCCACGTAAGACTCTCGTCGATCATTTTTACGCTCCGGGGACGCCGCTGGCAGTCGTCAGACGTGGTGAAGGGGATATCAGTGACTTCGTCTGGGGCGTATATGAAACCGTCTTGAAGCGGCCGCCGCAGCGTGCCGAAGTTCGCATGACGCGCAAGGGGCAAGTCGAAGGCCACCAGATTACCGTGACCAAGACGGTGGCTCTCGCGACGGATCACCCCGGAAATCTTGAGATCACGTATCAGCTTGAGCAATTGCCGCCCGGCAAGAAGATCCATTTCGGCGTCGAATTCAATTTCGCCGGGATGGCCGCCGGAGCTTCGGACCGCTATTTTTACGATTTCCGAGGCCGTCAAATTGGCCAACTGGAAGCCGTATTGGATCTTCCGCCCAGCGGACGTATTGGTTTGGTGGATGAATGGCTCGGCGAAGACGTCAGCCTGGAAGTCACGCAGCCGGCCGGCTTCTGGACATTCCCCATTGAAACCATCAGTCAATCCGAAGGTGGTTACGAAGCCGTGCATCAAAGTAGCTGCGTGATTCCACACTGGGAGATCACGGCCGCTGAAGATGGTATCTGGGGTGTCAAGATCACGCTCTCGATCGATACGTCAGCGGCACACGCTCGAAAGTTGCGTGAAGCCGCGACGGTGGGATAATGCAGCGATGAATCCCACCGAAACGCCGACAGTAAGTTCCGAGCCCCGGCCCTGGTATGTACGCTGGGAATGGCTACTGGTCTGGGCGAGTTTCGCCTTGATTGCAACGATTC
>JAQGHT010000913.1 GCA_028291565.1 Planctomycetaceae bacterium
CCCTTGATGGGGATATCCCGGTTCATTGATCAGCTCGAGCATGACTGGCCATTCGACTTCCCGGGCAGATTTGGCCTTCCCTTCACGAATCAATTGTCGAATATGCAGCAATGTCCGCTCGTCAACATCAAAATAAGCGTAAATCGGATCGACCGACACAATCGTGGTTAAAAGCGTCGTCTCCTGTTGCACCAGATTTCCGACTGTCACGTTATAGCGACTGATACGCCCGTCTATTGGGGAGATGATTTTCGTGAAACCCAGGCTGAGCTGGTTCGTTTCGAGCGTCGCTTTTGACTGCTGCGCGACGCCGATCGCCTGGTCTTCCGCAGCCTGGTATTCCACGAGATCCTGTTGTGTCACCACTGTCGCGGATTTTGCCGCCAGAGTCTTATAACGCGTATTATTGGACCGCGCCTTCGTCAGCAGGGCCTCATTCGCAGCCAGTTGCCCGGTCGCGAAATTGACCTGCGCCTGATAGGGACGCGGATCGATTTCGAAGAGTACATCGCCCTTCTTAACCAACTTTCCTTCCTCAAAATTGATTTTGTCCAGATACCCGGTGACTCGCGACCGAACTTGCACGGATTCGGGAGCAGCAATACGTCCGGTCAAATCGTTGTGGTCGGTCACGCTGCGCTCCAGCGGATGACTGACCGTCACAAGGGTCAGTGGTGTGACGGGTGCTTCGGCTGTCGCGTGGCTACAGCCTGCTACGCATAATCCGAGACCAAGAACCAATGGCACACGACAGTTTGGCAATCTGAACCAAGGCATACGGGCCTCTCTTTTCTTTCAAAAAACTTCAGGTTCCAGGCTTCGACATTTTCTAAAAATGTTGGTCGGTTCGACGAATCGCCCCATTCGACGTCTGAACAATCGCGTATGAAACATACGACTATTGTCACTGTGGAGTTCCTGATTTACAAACGGGCGGCTCTCTGCAATGGACGTTCAACAATTGACTTGTCATAAGATACATGTTTCGGTCAAATAACCTTACAGCCGCGAATGGGGAATTGGGCGTTCGTTTCTCCAATTTCGCACCCAGCTGAGGTTTACGTTCTCACTCAGGAGTGAATGATGGCATTGCCCCGTAATTGGACTGTCGTGTGTGGTGTTGCGTTGTGCTATTCTCTCACAGGTTGTGGCGGTGGTAAGGAAGATTTCAAGTCCGCCAAGGACGTCAATAAAGATCGCTCTGAAATCGTCAAAAAAAAGGAAGAAGACAAAGCTCACGCCCACGAGCATGAACATCATCACCACGCGCCCCACCACGGCAGTCTGACGATGTTGGGTGATCACGTCGCCCAGTTGGAACTGACCATTGACGCTGAGGCGGGTAAGTTGACCGTCTACGTTCTGGACGGCGAAGCGGAAAAGTCACTGGCCGTCGATCAGGCCGTCCTGGAGGTCGCTGTAACTCTGGACGGTGCAACCGAGCCTCTCGCCTTGAAGTTGGCACCGGCAGAGGCCGCGAAGCAGGACGAAGGGTTCGTGGGACAAAATGACAAACTTAAGGGAATCAAGAAGCTCAAGGGAACAATTGCCAGCCTGAAGCTCAAGGGCAAAGACAAGCCAGACGAAAAAATCGCCGTCGAATTTGATGCCCAGAAAGCGGAAGCCGAAGCCGAAGAAGCGCACAAACACGGCGACGAAAAGCACGATCACAAGGCCGAAGGCAAGGCGAAGCCCGACCACGACCACGACGACAAAGATCACAAGCACGAAGAAAAGGCTGCTGCTCCCAAGGACGAAAAAACCACGAAGTAACGAGAGTGGTATAACGCAAAGGTGTCGCACCACACTGGACATGGCGATTGAAAATGGGACGAATGGGACTTATCGGACACCTATGTCCCATTCGTCCTGTAAGTCCCATCAACCGCACCAAAGTGAGATAACCAGAACCTTGCGCGATTGACAGCGTTGCGTCTGGTGCAAGCCGACTGCCGAAACTCCGTGACTGCGGTTTCGAAGAATCTACCGCCGTCGGCAGGCAGGCTACTCAGCAGCTTTCGGCTCCTTCTTTTTCAATGCGCCGACATTATCTTTGATGAACTGTTTGATGTGATCGCCGAACTCAATCAGTCGGTCCCATTGTTCCATATACAGCGTCACAGGCATGCGTTGTAGACCGTAGATGCTGACGGCGCCCTTTTCGCTGACCTTGCAATACAGTCCCGTCTTCTTCGCCGCGGAATCGAGCTCGGCCAGCAGTTTCGAAGCTTCATCGACTTTCAATTCACCCGATGCCAGCTTTCCCAGAATCTCTTCTTTCGTCATGACATCCCCCTTCGTTCCAAAGAGTTCGGCTCACGGCCCTCCGGCCGAATTATTCGCCAGAGCTGGAAGTTTTGGATCAGAATCACTCGTCAGGCGATTTGAAGGGAGAGCTCGCGAAAATCGAGCAAGTCGCGACGGTCCCGTTTCATACCGCGAGCTGCAAACATCCCGACCAACGGCCCGTGGCGTTGTCGTGAGTGTAAACGCCTTATGGAGAACCGTCAATTTCCAGAGATCCGAGGCAACAAGTTCGCCACGCCCAGTCGTGTAATGAATTCCTCTAGCCGGTTCGCACGGAATTGGCTTCTGGTCTTTCGCTAGATTCCGCCTGCCGTTACAATCCCCGCGTCCTGCCGGAATGACTTTTCTTCGGCGTCCTGACTGAGATCCTTCATCCGGCCACTTTGGGTGGCCGATGTCTTATTCTGGTACGCGATGTGAAATCTTTTGGACACAACGAGACGCGTGGAAGCATGGTGGATACGTCGCGACCCCTCAGCATGGCGTTGCTGGAAGTCAGCAATCTGACACCCGCTTTAATGGTGGCAGATCTGTGTGCCAAGGCCGCCGGGGTGCATATCCTGGGGATCGAAAGTACTGACGGCGCAGAGCAATGCATCAAATTGGTCGGCTATGTGGGCGAAGTCGTCCATGCGGCCGAACAGGGCATGGCGATGGCCGAACGAATGGGCGCCAAGGCCACCTTCACCGTCCTCCCCGCACCACTCGAAGTGACCCGGCAGTTGGCCAATTCCAAACCCGCATTCAGCCCGCTTTTGGGCTGTTACGATTACCGTATTCCGCGAGAGCCGCACATGAGCAGTTCGGAAGCCCTCGGTCTGTTAGAAACCCAAGGCCTTGTTGCCGCCTTGCACGCCACCGATGACATGTTGAAGTCATCGAACGTCAAACTGGTTGGCAAGGAAAAGATCGGGGCGGCTTACGTCACGATCATGGTCCGGGGCGATGTCGCCGCCGTCCAAACCGCGATTGAAACCGGCAAGGCCACAGTCACCCGCCTGGGAGGCAAACTGATCCTGGCAGACGTGATCGCCCGCCCACATCCGGAACTGGCCGCCCTGCTGCCAGCCGAAGTCAAGCCGTAGGACAGGTTTCCAACCTGTCCGTCAGTCGTTTCTCTCGCAGGGCCGAAATCGTGAGATTTCGGGCGAGAGATCGTTGTCGCGCCGGATTCTCACCGCACGACATGCGCTTGGGATGAATTGCGGATGGGGCTTCGAAAAGATCTGAAACACGGGGGCGAGGCCACGATTATTCGCAGGCCCGCCCCTCACGTTATGCCATACGCGCCTCACGCCAAAATCGGCACCACGTTGCGTTGTAATTCTCCGCCCGTTACGTGAACCTGTCTGGCTTTGTCGACAAACACGTTGATCTCTGACCGGACGCCAAACTCCGGCAGATAGATTCCTGGCTCGACTGAGAAACAGGTTCGTGGTAACACCAAACGCTGCTCGTGCGTTTCCAGATTGTCCATGTTCGCACCGTTTCCATGAGTCTCTTGACCGATGCTATGGCCGGTTCTGTGCACGAACGCGGTTCCATACCCCGCGGAAGTGATCACATCGCGACAGGCCTGGTCGACTTGCCAGCCTTGAAGCGGCTCCCCTGTCGAGAATGCCGTTCGAACGCAAGCAATTGCCGCGTCACGTGCTTGTGCCACAATCTGGAAAATGGTTTCATACTTTTCAGGGACGGATGAGCCAATGAAACCCACTCGGGTCAAATCACTATAGACCGCTCGCGGCTTATCGAGTTTTGCCCAAAGATCAATCAGGACGAAATCGCCGGCCCGCATCGGCGCGTCGCCTGTTTCGTAGTGCGGATCGCCACTGTGCGGTCCAACTCCGACAATGGGAGGATGATAGGTTGTCATCCCATGTTCGGCGAAGTGCCGCATGATTTCGTCCTGAACTTCCCGCTCCGTTACGGTCCCATCTCTGCGAATTCGCTCGGCAATGAACTTCCACGCCCGGTCATACGCGGAATCCGTGTAGTTCGCGGCTTCGAGATGCATGGCCCATTGTTCATCGTCCCAGGTGGCTTCAAACTGTTGAATCAGATCGCCTGAGGGCAACGGTTCGGCACCGAAACTGCGCACGAGTTCCACCGTCCCTGCATCCACCTTGGAAATATACGGGTTTCCATTGCGTGGCGAATACTCCATTGCAACTCGCCGCATGCCTTCCACGAGATGTTGAACGCCAGCTTCCAGCTCTTCCCACGTAAGATAAATCGTCTTCTCGCCCGGTAAATGATCCAGGGCGCCCGATTCAATCCGATGCACCAGCTTCCGTGGATTGCCGTCAGCGGGAATGCAATAGAAGAATCGCCGCGAGCCGATTGGTGTTTCTCCCAGCTCCAGGACCCGGCGTGCCAACACATTACTGCCGCGAAAGTCGTACAGCAGCCAGCCGTCGAACTGAAATTGCTGCAGCGACTCTTGAATGGCGGACAAATCGAACATGCGGGAAAACCTCGATGAAATGAGAGTTCAGACCCCGAGTCAGGACCTCGGAACACGTGTTGATTCTAGATTGCATGACGCTGAATGACAATCAATTTGTCCGCGTTTTCGAAGCCTCAAATCCTGTCTGAACGGGCGGTGGTTTCGCGGAAGAGCCAGATTTGATGCATTTCATGTATTTCGGGTCTCTCGTGGTTAAACTCCGAAATCACGCAGCGAATTAACCAGGCGTGATCGGTAGGCCAGACGCTCCAGGGGTATCTGATCGAGCCAGACGCGGACGACGTCGACCAGAGGCCTCGCCAAAGCCCGTGGCGGATGCTGAGAAGCCGACAATGAACTTGGCGAGCGATGGGTATAAGCCCACTGGTACTTCGGAATTGTGTCGACTTCTTAGCTCGGATTAGCGCCTCTCTGGACGTCGCGCCTCCCGTACTGCGAACATAACTTAGTGTCCACTGATAAACTCAATTTGCCGAACCTGATACTTCAACGAGCCGAGATTCATGACCTCTCCACAACCACACCCGGCCAGCCTTTTGACGTCTGCTGGCCTGATTTCTGCCGTTGTCGGGTCTGGACTGATCGGACTCGCAGCCTTAATCTGGATGTTGCTGCCACACAGCCAGGAGTTAGTAGCCAGGCTTTCAGACAAAACGACTGCCATTGTGGCTCTCTGTGTGGCACTGATCCCTTTAATCCTGATTTTGCTAATCCTGATTTTGCGTCTTGCGATTCGATCGACGCTCGCCTTGAATCATCAAGCCGTTCTGCGCCAGCGCCGGATCTGGGAAGATGTTCGCGCCGCGCAATTCTGGTTGCTGCTCCCGCTGTGCGGGATTGCAATTGTCCTCATCCGCCCTGCCTTGATCGCTTCGCTGGCCCCGGGATCGGCGATCGGCGTGATTCTTTCGTGGCTTCCGGAATACAGCGCCTGGTGTGCAGCAGTCGGTTCGCTCGCGTTCTTACACTTCGGAGCCGACAAATATGTCGCGATCAAACGAGAAACGACGCCGAATACGGACCGGCGAACGGCGGAAAAGTTTCTGATCGCGTTCGTACTTTGGGGCGGGTGGGCCGGCGCCTTCGCTGCGATGGCCGCGTTTCGTCACAAGACCGCGGACGTTCCCTTTCGTACGGGACTCTGGAAATCCTTCGCAATTCACGGCATCATCGTGATTTCCTGTTTAGCACTGGTCTACTGGCGAACCACGAAATGAGTCGCGACAGGGGTCAGGTGGTTCAAAGTTCAT
>JAQGHT010000916.1 GCA_028291565.1 Planctomycetaceae bacterium
TTCAATTCCCGTTCTGGTTCAATGGGCCACAATACGAAAATCTGTCATCAGGCCTTGGTCCGTACGCCCTGGCGCGGCTGGTGCACGAGACCGGCGGTGTTTATTTCATGACCAATATGGCCACCGCGGCCGGTTTGACTCCGACCGGCACATTCGCAGCCCAGACCATGAAGCTGTTTGCGCCGGACTACCGATTCGGTTCTCCCGACGAATATCTGAAGGACGTCAGCAAACATCCGATCCGGGCCGCTGTGAATCGGGCTGTCAATTTGAATTATGCCTTGAAACCGAAATATGGGGCACTGAATACGCCTGACCTGGAACTGCGGGTCAATCCCAACAACTATATCCAGACATTCGCCAATGCTCAGAAGTCAGTGACGGTCTGTGCGTCGATGATAGACGAAATCCTGCCGGCCTTTTCGCCGACCCTGGAACAAGCCTATAAGTCAGAAGAATCACTGCGCTGGAGAATGTCTTACAACCTGTTGCTGGGCCGCCTGCTGGCCCAGCGATTGCGCTGCATGGAGTACAACTCGGCCTTGGCACAAATGAAGCTTCTGGGAACTCAGGAGATCACGTCCAAGGCCAACCATTTCATCTTCCGGCCCGATCCGACCATCAACTTCGCAGCAGGAATGAAAAAGCCCAAGGAATTGGCCGAACTCTTACTCAATCGTTGTGTGAACGAAGCCCCCGGTACGCCGTGGGCCATTATGGCCGCGCGAGAACTGCAGCATCCATTTGGCATCAAAGTGATTGAGAAATTTGATCCACCGCCACCACCGCGTGACGAATCGCCTGCTGCCAAAGATGTTACGACGAAGAAGAAGGGTGTGCTGTTGCTGGCTGATGATCGCAAGAAAAAGCAGGCCCCGCCAGCGCCACCTGCGCCGCCACCGGTTCTGCCGAGGTACTAAGGGGAAAGCATCCCTGGTCGCCAGGGTCTCCAGGCCTTGGAGACCAGCGTCGAGAATTTGTCCACGGCCCCAAGTTTTGGGACTATGGCTATAGAATCTCTCGCAGGTCGATATTGATTGCGGTTTTTGTAAATTGGACAGGATTCCATGATGGGCAAATGGAAACGCAGCTTTTTTCTGGGCATGATTCTCAGCTGGCCTTGGATGTCGCGCGCCGATGACACCGATCAAGAGAATACTCCCCCTTCAAATCGTCCGAATACGTCACAAAAACCCAACTTGAAGACCCAAACCCTGGGTGGAGTCCAATTCTGGGGTGACGTCAAATTCTTTCACGGCTGGCATATTCAGCAGAATGTGTTTTCCAAACATTATCGATTGCTCGATGCTGATGATGTGCGTCATGCCTGGGGCACGCGAGAAGAATGTGAAGTCAAACTGCAAGAGATTCGTGCAAAGCAAAAATTGCCCCCCATGTCCGGCACCGCCGTGATTCTGTTGCACGGATTGGGGCGTTCAGACAAATCCGTGTCCCGAATGCAACAGCATTTCGAACAGGCCGGGTATCTGACCATCGCCATGAACTATCCCAGTCTGCGAGCCAATCTGGAACAGAACGGGGACTATCTGCACCAGGTGATGGATTCTCTGGAGGGGGTGGAAAAAATCCATCTCGTCGGCTTCAGCCTGGGTGGGATCGTCGTTCGGCAATGCCTGTCGGAATATGACGCTCCAAAACTGGGACGAGTCGTTTTCATTGGGTCACCGCACAATGGCGCGGAACTGGCAACTCGGTTCAAGGATTGGTGGGCCTTCAAGGCGATCGCTGGACCATCAGGCCAGGAATTGGCCACTGCCCCCTTTGGTGTCGCTCCCAGCCTCCCGGCACCTTCATGTGAGTTTGGGATCATTGCCGGCTGTCGAGGTCTGGATGAGGGCTATAATCCGTTGATTCCCGGCGACGATGACGGTCTGGTCAGTCTTGAGACGACCCGCTTGCCTGGAGCGCGTGATTTCATGACCGTGTATACCATGCACACCATGCTGATACTCACACCAGCCGTTTACGATGCCGCGGAGCGATTTCTGGAAGAAGGCCAATTTCGCAAGCCTGGTGCCGGTGATCGGCAACCGATTCCGAAATAGCGCAGGGTCAAGTCTCGCTTCTGGGCAGCGTTCTGGCTGATGATTTGAGATTCAAACGCGTTGAGAAGTCTGAACCAGATCGGGAATGAGTCGTTGCAGCAGTTCGTGGGTGGTTTGCAGATCGATTTGTTCTCGTCCCGCACCTGAGACCGCGCGGTAGCGCCGCAAGGTGAGTTGTCCCGGTGTTTTCAGGAAGATTTCGTAATATCGAGTCTGATCGTTTTGACGATCTGGCGGCATTGATCGAACCTGAACTGTGCCGGTCGTCGGGTCGAGTTCCAATGCTCCGAGTTGCTCCATCAGGTAAGTCACTCGACGGCAAATATCGTCCGCCCACTTCTTGAGTGACGCTGCTTCCGTTCTGCGGAAGGCCTCTACCGAGAGCCGCAACTCTCGAAAAGAACAGCTTAACCGGTCCACGCTGGAGACATCGAGCTCCAATGTCACATCGGCGGGTTCTGTCACGCTGACGGTCTGCGGCAGCGGGGCACTAAAGCCCGCCATGCCGCTTAAGATTTGTAGCAACTGATCCGTGAGTGTCATGATTGCACCCCCTTTCTATGCCGCGGATTTCACTTTCGATTCGTGGTGTAGTCCGTCATAGGAAATAATCGTCGATTTCTCGTCCACCATCGTTTCAATGTGAACCGGCCGTCCCCAAAGCTTCTCCAGGTTGACCAATGTGTCTCGCGCGTAGTCCTGTTTCAACTCTACGCCTTGATACCGGTGCGTGAGGAAAAGTTCGCCCCGATTTCGATAATTTCCATCGACGACGTAGATGAACGGACGCCCGTGATTCGTGAGGCTATCGAGTAACTGCTGCTTGATGGCGGCAAACTCGCGAGAAGCAATCTCGTAGTAGTCGGTTTCTGAATTGAACCGATACTGAAAGAGATTTTGACGCACACAGAACTCAGGCGTCAGGAAGTTGTCAATGAACGTGACATCGTTGTGGATGCGACGCACCTCAAATATCTTCGCCCGGCCAAGCCCCAGTTGTCGATCCCATTTCATTTTGGCCTTAGCATCATCGCAGTCGTCCCATTCGGCACCGAATTTCCCCTTATTCCAGCGGTCTTCGATGTCCTTCAGCAGCTCAATTCCGAGTTTATAAGGATTCAGTCGATTCTTACTGGTAGCCATAGTGCCGCTATGATGGTCGGCATAATCAATGATGTCGGCGTCAGTGACTCCGTGATGTGTCATGATAGTGGAGTGCCAGAAACTGGCCCATCCTTCATTCATGATCTTCGTTTGTCCTTGTGGAGCGAAATAATACGCTTCGTCTCGGATGATCGACAGCACGTCGTGCTGCCAGGGCTGCAACGGCGCATGCTCCAGCAGGAACTGCAGAACGTCGCGTTGCGGCTCCTCAGGAAATGATTTTCTTGACCTGGATTCTTCAGCCTTATGCCGCAGTTCTTCTTCTTCAGCTTTCATGGCGGCGCGGGGATTGATAAACGGGTCGAGATAGTTTTTGGTCTCGAACTTGGTCGCGTGCGGTTCTTCTTCATTGAATTCGGCTCCTGCCGCTTCATCGTTGCTGCCCGCTTCCGCAGTCCCCGATTTTAACTCCTTTGGAACGAGAGTCTTATTTCGCGACGCAGTCCGCTGAATATGCGGCGCATGCATATCAATCAGATCTTCCAGCGACAGGCAGGCATCAATAAACTCTTCCACTTTCTCATGCCCAACTCGATCAATATATCTGCGTATTCGCGCGGCATGATTTGCCATCTGATCGAGCATCTTGCGATTGGTGTGCGCGAACCAGGCATTGTTCTTAAAAAAGTCGCAGTGCCCGTAAACGTGCGCAATGACCAGCTTCTGGTCGGTCAAAGAATTGCAAGACAGGAGATAGGCATAGCAGGGATCGGTATTGATCACCATCTCGTAGATCTTCTGCAGACCATACGAATAGCCCTTCATCAACTCATCGTATTGAGCTCCGTACCGCCAGTGCGGATAGCGTGTCGGGAATCCGCCGTAAGCCGCGAACATACTCAATTCTTCATAGTCCAGGACTTCGAAGATGGTACGGAAGAAGTCGAGACCATAATTCTTGGCATGTTCCTCCATCTGATCTTGAACATCCGCCAATTCCGTCGGTAACGGACGATGCGTGGAGAGAGACATGATCGGGCCCTTTATTTTGAGAGGCGGCCAAAACGCCTGAAATTGCTCCCCGGGGTTACCGAGGAGAGAGGAGTAGGTTTTGGTATACCTCTATGTATCGTGGGGCGAGCGATTGCTCCTTTTCGCCCTGATTGGATACTGACACTGACCAGGAGTTGCTTTACTTCCCCTTGCCCAGGAACGTCTTAATCGAATTATAAATCGCATCCTTATTCGGGATTTCCGACAACACCAGGTTCTCGAATTTGTTTCCGATCTTGCGGAGTTCCCGCAAGTAATCACCTGACCCATAGGGGCTTTCGACCTGCCCGTAGCAGAACAGGTTGCAGTGCGGAATCAGGTCTTCGCTGAGCATTCGGACGCAGGCTTTATTGTCCTCACCCCAATTGTCACCGTCTGAAAACTGAAAGCAATAAATGTTCCAGTCCGCGACAGGGTATTCCGTACTGATGATCTTCCAGGCCACTTCGTAAGCCGAGGAAATCCGAGTCCCACCGCTTTCTCGCGTATGATAAAACGTGTCTTCATCGACCTCGCGGGCTGCCGCGTCATGAATGATATAGCGGGTATGTATCCCGTCGTATTGGCTTTGCAGCCAGGTATCGATCCAGAACGATTCCGTGCGGACGATCTCTTTTTGATCGTCGGTCATCGAGCCGGAAACATCCATCATGTAGATGATGGCGGCGTTGGCACGGGGGACTGAAACGGATTTGGAACCACGGTAAAGCTGATCTTCGCGGGTGGGGATGATCACTGGCTTGAGCGGATTATAATCCTGAGACGCGATCATGCGTCGCAGGGCATTCTTATAAGTACGCTTGAAATGGCGGAGCGATTCTGGCCCGGAATGATGAATACTGTTGTACTTGTCTTTGTCTGCCGAAAGGGTGTCTTTTCCTTTTGGAATGATATTTGGTAATTCGAGTTCCTTGCCCAGCATGTCGGCGAGTTCATCGAGCGTGACTTCGACCTCGCGAACATGTCCTCCGGGCTGGTCGCCGGCCTTTCCCGGACCATCTTCGTCACCATCGCCCTTTCCAATCGGCTGCCCGATTTCGCCATCCCCCTGACCGGCTCCTCCAGACCCTTTCGGGCCATGTCGGAAATGGGGGATATCAATATTTGGAACGGGAATACTGACCAGCTCCCGGCCTTTACGGCCGATCATTTCACCATTGGAAATGTATTTACGAAGCTGTTGTCTGACTTTGCCTCTGACGATCTCTTTAAACCGGGCGAGATCCTGATCGATACTGCGGGCCATGATGGACCTCCTGTCCGCTTGGCTGCTTTCGTGCAGTGGCCGCTTGAAGTTGTGTTTGCCATCACCGACGGTCAGCCCCGGACATCAATACCGGGCTACTGCAAGTCGATCGACAAACGTCTCAATTGATTACTCACGGCGTTGTCTGCCTAGTTGAGCGTTTGACATTCCTGCGTTCCAGAGTGGATGCTCTGAAGCCGCATTGAGCGTTCAGCGGGCAGCGCGAAAGCATACCCAGCGGAATAAATGTTCATTGTTGCTGGTGCCTATCAAGCTGTAATCTTCACTTTTCAGAGAACCTGTTTGAATATTATTCGGCAGAAAGAACTGACCATCAGGAGTTCGAAATGTCTGGACTTCGAATCCCTGAAAATCCAGTATTTTCGACACCTGACCCGGAGCCTTCGCCACCGGTCTGGACCCGACTCACGAGGAGCGGAAGATCAGCGAAATGTGTCGTATTTTCTGCACTAACACTCTGGTGGAATTGAACTCAGCAAAAACGGCGCCGGGCGGCGTATTCACACGCTGGCGATTTCGCGCCAGACACAAGTTTCGTCCGCCAGGATCGCCGTCATTTTCCGAGAAATTCAAATCTCCTCCTTCTAAGGATGACCTCTCACTTCACTTCGTCAACTTCTGAATTCACGATAACTCTCACTGCGACCGCCAATTCCCTTCTGTTTGTTTGACGCACTGACTGTGTTAAATGTTCCGGACAAAACATCTCTGAGGGCTACTTGTGCTTGGCATCACCACGAGCGAAAATACTCGCCACATACTGCAGCACATCAGTGGCCGATTCGTCATTGTAGCCGTAGTCTCGGACCAGCCGGCCTTTTACAATATCGATCTTCATTTGAGTATCGGCGTCGACGACCTTTGACACGAGACTCGTCAACTTGATCGTATCTTTTTGATCCTCGAACAGTTTCAGTTCGATCGCCTTCTGCAGGCGTTCATTCGTCTTATAGTTGAATGATTTGCCGTCCAGTGACAACGCGCCGATATAGTTCATGATCTCACGACGGAAGTCGTCTTTTCGAGTATCCGGGATATCAATCCGCTCTTCGATTGACCGCATCAGCCGCTCGTCGGGCTCTTCCTGCTGACCCGTGAACTTGTTTCGCACCTTCTCTTTCTGAGTATACGCCTTGACATTGTCAATATAGTTGCCGCACAGCCGGGTCAATGCTTCCTCGTCGGCCGCGATGGCACGCTGCACTTCGTTCTTGACGATGTCCGTATACTCTTCTTTGACCACTGCGATCAGATGCGAATACTTATCCCGGATTTCTTCATTCGCGATCAACGAATGATGTTTCAATCCATTTTCCAATTCGTTCAGAACCATGAACGGATTCAATCCTGTTGACGCAGCATTGCTGACCAGGGCATTCGAGATTTTATCCTGGACATAACGCGGTGAGATTCCGTGCAAACCTTCCGCCTTGGCTTCCGCCTTCAACTGCTCGATGTTATCCATCGTAAACCCGGCCAACGTCTTGCCGTTGTACAGTTTCAGCTTCTGGAGCAACGAAAGTCCCGCATGCTTGGGCTCTTCCAGCCGAGTCAGCACGGCCCACATCGCAGCGATCTGAATCGTATGCGGCGCGATGTGTTTGCCACGTACTCGTTTGGGATTGTAATCCTTCTCGTAAATCCCGATCTCGTCAGCCAGTTTCGTCACATACGGCACATCGATCTTCACCGTACGATCTCGCAAGGCTTCCATAAATTCATTGGACTGCAGCTTGCGATACTCCGGCTCATTCGTATGCCCGATAATGACAGTGTCAATGTCCGTTTGCGCAAACTTCTTGGGTTTGATCTTATGCTCTTGCGAGGCGCCCAGTAAGTCGTACAAGAAGGCCACATCCAGCTTCAACACTTCGATGAACTCAATCAATCCCCGATTCGCCACATTGAATTCGCCGTCAAAATTGAATGCTCGGGGATCACTATCGCTGCCATATTCAGCGATCTTCCGATAGTTAATATCACCCGTCAGTTCGGTCGAATCCTGATTCTTCTCATCTTTGGGCTGGAAAGTGCCAATTCCGATGCGGTCTTGCTCCGACAGGATCAACCGTTTGACGACCACATCCTTGACCACTTTGGTCCAGTCTCCGTCGGCCGTTTTCAGTTTTTCATTGAACATGAACCGGCAGAGCGGGCACAGGTCCCCGGAGATTTCCGCAAAGTATGGATCCTTTTTGTCAGCCTGCCCCGCGTGCAGAAATTCGAGCACGTCAGCACGGTCTGTCACGGGAATCAGATGCAGCGGCTCTTCCCGCATCGGGCACCAGGTGACTGTTCCGTCTTCGTTTCGCCAACCATAGGTGAACAGGGCCCCCGCATCTGTCGTGCTGTAGCGTTCCAGGCCGCGTTTTAGCAGCCGCGCAATGGTACTCTTGGAAGAACCGACCGGGCCGTGCAGAAGGAGCACACGTCGTTCGCTTCCGTATTTCAAGGCGGCACTTTTGAAGACATTCACCAGTTCCATTAACGGTCTGGTCAAACCAAAAATCGCATCTCGACCACCCGTGTCGGGATCATCGAAGAACTTGTACTGCACGAGGTTTTCACGGCCCTCGACGGGAGTGCTGCCGTAAGAAATGACCATGTCGTACAATCGCTCGTACGAGGTGCGCGTGACGCGCGGAGTTTCGCGGACGATTTCTAAATATTCCTCGAACGTCCCCTCCCAGTGTTCCTGTCGGAACACGTCGGGACGATGACGAGCTGAGATTTGCTCCAATAGGGAGCTGCCTGTACCCATGGCACACCTCCTTTTAGTCCGGGGGTCGAACTACTTCCACCTGCTGCTACGATAAGCCGAGAGGGGCTTGTGGGGAGAGAAGGCAGGGCGAGGTTTGCTATCGCCCATGTCGCGGTCCCGCTAACAAGTCACGCGGTGGAAAAAGATCGACCGTCCGTGGCCAAGACACCGGGTTGTTAAACAGCGAGTTGATTCCAGACAGAACATCAGCTTCAGCCGCTGTGTCCATTCCACTGGCGGACGGAAAAACTGATGACCGTTGGAAGGATTTCCTTCTGACTTATGAGAAAGAGATCCGGTCCCAACCATCAAACTTTGATGATTGTCTTCAATGAGCTTATTGGAATTATCACAATTCTTGAATCCGGGGCAAGATGAATTCCAGGAAGTGTGCGAAGGATTAGCTGAAGTAGAGGCGTTGGGGTGGCTTTTGAGCGTTGTGGAAGGTGGGAAAAACTCTGCGTGCCGGTTCTATTCGAGCGGCAATGCGTTGGAGTTGCGTCTACAGGTAATCTCCATGAAGTCGGAGTTGAAGTTGCGCTACTTGCGAGAAGTCTGATTTCCGTTGCGTGGAAAAAATCAGGGGTCAGGTGGTTCAAAGTTCAT
>JAQGHT010001005.1 GCA_028291565.1 Planctomycetaceae bacterium
GAAATCATTCGCGCGGTCGGCAAATTTGAACAGCTTGAAGCGATGCAACAGATCCGGCGACGAATCATTGAACTGAAACGGCGCGGTCACAGTCATCAGTCTGTCGCCGACGAACTTAACCGGGAAGGATTGCGGTCCACGTCTGGCGGATCATTCACGTCGCCGATCATCAGCCAGATTTGTGGAAAGTTGCGCCAAGCGGGGTATGACTTGACAGTGAATAGTCCCGAAACGCACCACTGGATATTGGGGCACCTGGCTCGGCACCTTGGTATCAAATCCGAGACGCTAAGCACCTGGCGCCGCCGAGGCTGGGTTCGATCGGAACGCGTGGGAGCACGCTGGATCTTATCTGCCGACCCTCAAGAACTCGAACGGCTCAAAAGACTTGTCGAGCACTCCCGAAAAGGACTTGAGAAGACACCGTTGAATCTCACCACGCCGATCGGTTCAGAGGTTCCCGGCGTCTCCACATAAGTGCGGCATCCACGAAAACGAACGATCAAGCTTAATGCGGATGGGGCAGGCGAAATACTTGTTTCATCCGCGTTTTGCATGTCGCACGGCTCTCACAGGCCACAGTGTTCACACCCACTTCGACATGTGTGCTTATGCATTGTACATACACATGTCTCCTGTACCCGTGGCAATAGCATTATTCACATGACTTCTAGGTACATGTTGTCATATTTTCCTTTTGTTGCGATTACGATTGCGGATCCAATACGAACGCCATCTCAGACAACTCTCGCCCCAATCGTAGCATCGGCGTTAAGTCACCTGTCACACATCACAACCTGCACAGTATCATTCAATCCATATGAGCAATTGAGGGATGCTCCGCCAAATTTCCCTTGAACAGATTCACACAATGGAGAGCATTATGATTGGTTCGCTATGCCCAATCACTGGCACCTGGTCCTGTGGCCCCGGAAAGATGGTGATCTGTCGCGATTCATGGCGTGGCTCACGCTGACCCACACTCAACGCTGGCACGCTCATTACCAGACGGCCGGAACAGGGCATCTTTACCAGGGGCGCTTCAAGTCATTTCCGATTGAGGGCGACGATCACTTTCTGACAGTTTGCCGGTACGTCGAACGGAATGCCTTGCGAGCCAACCTCTGCTCGCTGGCAGAAGAATGGAAGTGGTCGAGCCTGTATCACCGACAGCAACGTGACGCGTTTTCGACTGAGGTGCTCAGCGAGTGGCCCGTTCCGTGTCCAGGTCTCTGGCTGCGTCATGTTCAGGAACCACAATCTGAAGCGGAAATGACGACACTCCGCCGCAGCATCGCTCGCGGTGCACCATACGGCAATCCCGACTGGATGGACCAAATTGTCAAACGCCTGAATTTGGAAAGCACTCTGCGACCGCGCGGCCGACCACTGAAAGAACAGAACAACGGTTCCTGACACCTTTTTCTTTCCGCAAATCCCCCGAAAGTCAAAGAGGCTTGAGAGAATGTTTCGACTCGGGGAGTGTCGGACGAATCGGAAATGCATGTGAGATTGGCTGATATTAGGCGTGAGATAGACTTAATTGAATCATTCGGAATGGAAAGTGAAGCCAAGACGAGCCGATGGCTGCGTCAGTTCAATGAATTGCGAGGCTACTTCTCACCAGATAGGCTGCATCAGCCACACGATTTCGGTCCGAACTTTCTGCAATCGTTTTGGTCTTGGATTATTTTTCCAACAACATGGAGCAGGAGCAGATTGACTCTGAATCTCGATTGGATCAGTTGCTGACCCAAGTTGTTGACCCAAGTTGTTGACCCAAGTTGTCGACCTCTTCACCAGCGTAAAGGATTCTGATATACAACCATCGCTCAAAACGTGGGTGTTGGAACTTCTTCAAATGATTCAACACGCCATTCAACGATACTTCATATCAGGTGCGAAAGGCCTGCGAAGAGAGTTTTATAAAATTGCGGCAACACTTCAAGAAAGGTACGAGGAATTCCAAGAAGCAAAACCAGAGGAAGCTACAAAGCTCAAAGGAATTGTAAACGAATATCTAAGCGTCACAACATTTTTAAGTAATGTGGTAAAAATTGGAGAAGGTGCTTCCAAATTCCTGGGACATATCGTTGGAGGAAATCCAGTTTAGGAACAGAACAACGGTTCCTGAACAGAACAACGGTTCCTGCCACCTTTTCCTTCTGCGCTCTTGATAGCCCAATGTGTACGGTGGTACTCGAAGTCTTCGATGTCCAATTCGAAAGCTAGCTCACAGTATTTGTCAAATGGCAGTGGTTGAATTGAAAGCGGTTCAAAACGCGCTCTCACTCTATCCCGGCGTTTTATTATTTCGGTCAATCGCACCAATTGTACTTGTGGATCGTCCGGCCCTCTTTCGTGGGCCAGTAGTGCCGGAAACGCCAGCAATTCATCGATTCGCGATTCTCCAAAACGGAAGAAGTAATCGCGCAAACTCGGATCGGTGGACTCGAGACATCTGGCGACGGGCATTTCAAATTGATTACCAGCGAATGCGTTCGAATCGGAGGAGACGACGAGGTGATATGGCATATCGTTGTTTTTTTCTTCTGAACGACAAGTAACGATTTACAAACGGTCAAGGTTTTGACCTGCCCCGAAGGCATTTTGCTTAGCCCCAGATTCGGCATTAGCCAAGAAATGAGCCTTGCGGAGGCGGCCACCGGAGTCATTTAGACAAAATGTATGCGATGATCGGAACGCTCAGGATGAGCGGGAGATAATACGGCCAGATAGACCACGAAATAGCACTGCTCAAAAAATCTGAGTAAACTAAGGTCGGCTTTCCAATTTCAAATAGCTCTTCCTGGGCTGCTTGTGCGTTTTGAACATGAACGGAGAAAAGTTCGTATTTAGCTCGAAAATACCTCTCTAAGCATAGGTAATAAACGTCCAAAAAAAAGAACAAGACGATCGGAATTATGGCGACCAAAAGAACCTTCGGCTTTCCATTGTCGGCCGAAAACGCAACTATCGCTGAAACCAATGTAATACACCAAGTCTTAACCGAGGCTGAAGAACTCGCCATTCTTGCAATAATCGCCTGTTGCATCTCAAGCGTTTTGATCACCGCATTTGAATCGGGAAGTAGCGTCATTTTTTGCCTCCTAGGTCTAACGGCACCAATTCGAAAGTTCCGTCGCTTGGTTTTTGCGATAGTCATAAACCATCCAGACATCCTTCGCATAGCTCTGGAGAGGTCCCCACACAATGTGGCTGTATAACCCTAAGTATTCCTGTTGCGCCCAGGTCTGCTCATATGAGCTGGCGGCGACAGGGAAAAGAGCAACCTGCTGCCCTCCGTGAGTTGCATCCGCGATCCCAAGTTCCCACGGGACCCATTTAGAGTCCTTGCTGTTCGGCGTAATAAATACCACGAGCCTTTTGCAGCAAGTTATCATCGTTTGAATGATCTGGGCTGTATCCGGATTCGGTTCGCCCGGAAGGGACGAATCTTCCAAATCGCAGTACACCGAAGCGCCGTGATCTTGCAGTACTTTAATTATAGCAGGTAAAAACTCCGCGTCCTTAGAGGAATGGGAAAGGAAGGTGTCTTTCGCGGATGGAGTTTTGGCGAAATTCTCGACAAGAGCCCGAGACTGCCCACCCATATCTGTGTTTATCCTTCGCATATCAGCGAATGTGGCAAAATTGGGCAATGCGGCGTTTCCTGAAAAAAAGGGGGAGTAAGAACGAAAACATTAAGTCCGTTTGAACGGCTTTTTGCCGCTTAACCAATCATCGAATTGCACATACGTTTCCTCATCTTCATGAACCCACAATTTAGGAATTCCTCCCTTGTTGTTGGATTTGTCGATGTAAGGATACACACCAAGGTATTCTTGACCTTCGAAACCGTGGCTTCCGGAGTACGTGGCCAAGGGCAGAATCGCGACCGTTCCAAGACTTCCCCCAACTGCCGATTGGCCATCCTTGAAACCAAGTTCCCACGGCATCCACTTGGAGTTTTGGGAATTTGCTGAGGTTGCAAAAAGCAGTGAGCGACTGTGGGACATACGAGTACGCAATACCATCGCCGTAGAGTCCGTTACTCTCTCGCGATCGAGCGTAGTATCGATCAGCCAGTCGACATAAACAGTGTAGTTCAAGTCTTCCAAGATGGCCTTAAGCCCCAAAAGGCGGTCACGGCTGATCTGCACATCGGAATAGGAGTGCGAAAGAAAGATATCGAATTGAAATGTCAAAGGATACTTGACTGTGTCTTCCTGCAAAATCTCGGATGCGGTTTTTGTGCGGAGTCGTCCCCCATATGCGCGTTGTTCATTCGCATCGATTTCTGCGATAGAAATGAGTGCCACTAAATATCCCCTGTTACGACCTATGGCTAGGATTTGATGCTGGACCCGCTTGAAGGGTAAAGACGTTCAGTTTAATCTCTGGGCCGATCTTCGGCCAGCCACCTGAACAAAGCAAGCCCCTGCCAGAAGTAAACCCTGCCAAATCTTGCGTGATAGGGGGCTGAGTCGTCTCATTGACTGCTGACAGCAACCCTTGGGCGGCTCGCTTGCCGGCACGTAAGGCATTGTTTCGATTGGCCGCTGCCAAGATTCGACGTTGCGACTTCCGCCTGGGTACCACATTCGCACTGGCACAGCCATTTTCGCTTTCGTGGGACAGGTGCAATTAACGTCCATCGACCAAACTTTTGCCCCGTTCGATCGATTCGCAGTCCGCCGCCATCCTCAAAGGATTGGTCTTTTCTCGCGTATCGACAATCCCGGCAGTGCTGACTATGTCCCGCCTTAAGCTGCCTGCCAATTATGGAATGAACTTTTCCGCATAGATCGCACCGGCACATCCACCTCACTCCGCCAATCTGGTTCTTGACGGGGTCACGGTTAAGCACCGTCCAATGACCGAATTTCTTGCCTGTTAGATCCTCACCTATTGCTGGCATGCGTTCCCTCGAAAAAAATAGAACCTGCTCCAACTAGAAATGGAAAACACCCGGCTAGAGCGTAGGTTCGCTTCAGTCGCGTGTTTTGTCCAGTGCTAATGGAAAGCTGTTGAGAATAGAGGACACGCTCGCATCAAAGCAAGGATAGAGTCTTCGCGCAGCGATGGGAGTCGACCCTTTCGGGTCGATTGGTGCTTTTTGTGCGACGGCCCTGCGATATTGGCGAGAAAATGATCCGCTGAAAGTGCCGTTTTGGTCCTCACATCGCTCGGTGTGCGTACCAGAATCAGCGCGGCGCGGAGAGGAAAACGGGCACCTTGGGAGAGCTTTTATAAAGGCTTGGCAGTCCAGATGGATCGAGACATTCAGCTGGCACTGGGAGTGGCCAGTTGCGTTTCGCGGCCTGCCACGTTCTTCAGAAACTTCGTGCCTCTCTGGACGGCGACTTCATTCAATCGGGCCGTGTCCCCAAAATAGCTGCCGATCTTCTTCTTGGTTCCCAGCAGCTTTTCCAGTGTCGACTTCCAACTTCCGGCATCAATCTGCAATCGAGTCAGGAGATCCGGAACGTCGTCAGAAACGGTCAGCTTGCCAGGTCGAAGCTGGCGGCTCGACCAGCCCAGGAGTTGCAAGTAGCCTGTCAACGAAATGCCACGTAACATTCCGGCTGCTCCGTTGCCATTGGGATCTCGGCGATCTTCGATCGGAAACAGCCAGTGCCCTTTCTCGAGATTGGAACAGGAGGCATAGGATGAGCCCCCAAGCAGGGTTTCCAATTTGCCTTGAGTCGCACAATAGTCCGGCCGGGATTTGATCGAGGTGTGGTTTGACTTCTCACGGTTCGGAACCAATCCGGCAGCGACGGGGTTCAAGTCAATATACGCACACGTCGCCAGCAGGCCGGTTTCATCGAGAATTCCGATACTTTTGTATCGTTCTTGCCAAAACGCGCCGGTACACGCGTCTTCGCGATTGGCCCGCTTAGCAAAAGGCTTTTTCAGCGACTTCATGTACCAGCCCAGGTCGCTCAGCCGAATCCGCCGCTCCTCAACCCGCGCCGAGTCCTTCGCTCGTTCTGCGATCCAAGCCGCCGTGACTGTAACGGGCTTTCCATGTCGGTCACGAAGTGGGCACAACTGCAACCAGCGCCGCACGACTTCCACCGGCGACCATGTCTTGGTCCGAGCCAGATCGAGCTTCAACAAGACATGGAGGTGATTGTCCTTGATCGAAAAGCCGCACACGTCAATCGCAAAAAGAGCCGCCAGTCCTTTCAAGCGGTCTCGATCCATTGCTTCCGATGAGCATTCTCTTCTCCACACAGGAATGCCCTTCTCACGCACTGGGAAATGCAATGATAAAACGGAGTAACCACAAGATCAACCAGGATTTTGCGTTCCGTCGTCATGAAGCAACTTAATTAGGAACGGGCTCGAACGGATGAGTGTGCGTCTGACTTGTGAAATGGCAACAGGGTGGTACGATCACACAAGAGAGGTGAGCGTATCCTCTGTTCTTTCCTGTTCTTTAACCGGAAGCCGCGAAGCGGGTCGCCTTCGACGGAGCGTAGCGAACCTGGAGGGGAGCCGACCCGAAGGGGATCGCCGTCATTACCTGTCTACCGCTGGTACTCGTCAGGTGTTCGGCTAAAATGACCGACCGAAAGCTAGATGTTTCCGTGTGCTTGATCGGACTGATCAGCAACTTTATCGGGGATTTGGAAAGAGAGTCATGTTTACGACGTCTGCTGAGTCGATTGGACGGTGCCTGTGTGCCTTGATGGACCCGACTGATCGTGATGAGAAGGAGATTCTCGGGCAAGGGTGCATGCTCAGTGATCGGTCCGTACTGACGGCGCTGCATGTCGTCGAGGAATCTCTAAAGGCCAAGGCTGTTCTCGTCAACGGCCCAACCGGCTTGTGGAGGGCGTCCTTGGCTTGGTCAAGTCCGGCGGCCGACTTGGCACTCCTCCGTTTGGATATCCAGCGGAAGACCGATCAAGGTCTTCCCGCGCCTCAGTCCTTCCCGACTCTGTCACTGGACCCCATGCGACTCGGTATGCAGGTGGGTTATTCCGCGCTGGTTACCGCGTTGGACAAGGATGAAGGGCATAAGTATCTGCCTCAGTGTTTCCTTTCCGGCTGGGTATCACGGCGGGGCGGCGGCACGGATCACCCCCTTTTCATGTTGTCACCTGGCTACACAACCCTGAGTTTTAGTGGGGCTCCGGTATTCTTCGAAACGGGTGAGCTTTGCGGTGTACTGCTTGGGCCAGATTTGGTCATTTCGAAGCAGCCGGGCGCATCGGGAAGCAGGCATCTTGATGAATACGAATTCTTACTGCCGCGTATATCCGCGTTAGAACCTCTGCGGGCAAAGATCGCTCCGCATCTCTAGGCCCCTTCTTGCTTCCCGAACCTGTGCATTGCGGATGATGTCAATAGAATGGTGACTACACTACTGAGGGCGTGCCGTGGGCGATCAATCGGTAATTCCGGTCAAGCTGTGTGCTTACTGCGGCATTGAGCCAGCAGTCGAGTCGGAGCACGTCATTGCCCGGTGCATTATCCCGCCGCCGCGCCCGACGATGATTACCGTGCCGGCGTGTGCCGCTTGCAACGACAAGAAAAAGCATGACGACGAACATCTTCGGGACATGCTCGCCATCGATATCGAAAATGAAGGGCATCCGACGACCAGCGGGGAAATGAAGGAAAAGGTGATCCGCGCGATCGGGCGGAAGCAATCGGACTTCGTGAAGCAGGCGCGGGGCAAGTCGATTTACGAGGTGCGGCGAACAGTGTCCGGTATCTCGCTGGGCTATGCGAGCCGAGCCTATACCGATCCGGAGCGGATCAACGCAATTTTCGCTTGGATTGTGCGGGGACTTCTCTTCGAGGAGACGGGCGACCGGTTGCCTGTCGACTGCATTTTCAAGGCTGGCAAGGTGAACTTGGGCCATCATGCAGATGCGATTGCTGACCTCCAGGGACGGGGCGGCAAGGACGGCCCATCAATTCCTCCGTCGTTCGAGAGCTTCTACCTGAGGGCCAAAAGCGATCCGACTGTGAGCCATTGGATTCTGCGGTTCTTCAACGTCCACGTTTGGGTGACGACGAACTTTGAGAAATACGCTTAGCGTTGCTTTCCCCTGCCAGTCCACGATGATACTTGGCGCGGGCGACCTGAGCGTGAGGACCCTTCTCTACGTCTGCCGAAGCGTATGCGTATGGACTTCGCAAATGCCATATTGGCGGCTATGTGGGCGATTGACGTTTGCGGCTCTGGCCTAAAGGCAGTAGCGCAAATATGTTTGCGATTTGTTCAGTACTGAGGCGCGACATTTGCTGAGAGTCCCGCGTTATTACAAAATACGGGGGAAGTTTAATGTTCAGAGCGTTCGATCTGCAGGGTTTCGACGAGAGCTTCTTCGCTTCTTTTCAGAACACGGAGGGATTGGTCAAGTATGGCAGGTATATGACGGCGTCCGGAAAGAAGGCGGTCACGGAGGCACTTACAGAAATTGCCAGCGATAAGTCCGTGCTCGATGGTCAAACAATACAAGATAGCTGGTTTCCAGACGTCGAAGCTGATGTCATGCTCTCGCACTCACATGGTGACGAGGATGAAGTGCTCATGCTCGCTGGTTGGCTGAAAAGCAAGTTTGGTCTAACGTCGTTTGTAGACTCCTCAATCTGGGGATATGCGGGTGATCTCCTAAGGATGATTGATGATAAATATTGTCGTAACGCAAACGGCGAGACATACAATTACGCTCTTCGCAACGAATCAACCAGTCATGTGCACATGCTTCTAACAACCGCGCTCGGGAAGATGATCCACAAGACTGAATGTCTTATATTTATCAATACGCCGGCATCGATCGCCACGCGACAGGTTGTGAAAACGCAGACATTTTCGCCGTGGATCTTCGCTGAATTGACGTTGGCCGGGATTGTCGAGGAAGTCATCCCGAAGCGACTGGTGACGGATGATGGATGGGTCACCGCGAATAAATCGGCGGGCATCCTGAAAGAAGCAGAAGTTAGGCGGTTACGAGTTCTCCACACCGTGGAGAACATGAGCCGCTTCACCGCGATCGATGGCGAGACATTATCGACTTGGTATAACGAGTGCGAAGATAAAGGTCCGGAGTCGCTCGATAAACTCTATGAAGTCACTACACGATAGCGAGGGGAACGGCCTTACATGATCGAAGACAAAAGAAAGCATCTCGAATTCATCCAAAACGTGATCACCAGGATGAGCACCAACTCGTTCATGCTTAGAGGCTGGATGGTAACACTGGTGTCTGCATTGTTCGCACTGGCTGCGAAAGATGCACAGCCTCGTTACGTTATGGTGACGTGGATCGCAATACCGGCGTTCTGGTTACTGGATGCCTTCTATCTGTCACAAGAGCGGCAGTTTCGCGGGTTGTACGATGCGGTTCGATTGAAGGACGCGACCGACTACTCGATGGATACGTCGCCCTACAATTCCGGTTGTAATTCGTGGTCAGCTACTTTTTTTTCCTGGACGCTGATTGGGTTTTACGTTTCGATGGGCTTGATCGTCTTCTTGGTGAAGTTCCTTCTGCAACCGCATGCCTAATACGGCGATGTCTTCCGGCTCTCCAGCCAGTCCACCACGACATTCGGGACCGGCGATTCTCCCGAAGCCCACCACCCAAATTTAGCTCCAGACGTGGTCGAGCTTAATCCGCTTGGCTCCCGTCAGGCCTTTAAACGCACTACCAGCGGCGATGACTTGCACGTGCGAGTACTCCGGCTTTTTGCATAGCTCGATAAACGGTTCAATTGCAAAGTTTTCGTGATCGGCAACTTGCACGCCTTCGATGGTGGCAGGAAAGTCGAGCAATACGAATCCGGGCACACGGCTGCCCTCTTGGGATGACAATTTGAGCAGTGAGTAGTGATACGCCAGAAGAAAGTAGATCTTCATCGTACCACCGAGGTGCGACTGCCATTTCTGCTTGTTGACTCGTAGTCTAAAGCTGTCTTTCTTGAGCATAAGATCGATTCGCCCCTGCTGCGTCCACATCTTTTTACCATCGGACACAAGCTGTGAGACGTACTCGTTCATCCCTGCGGACAGGGCTTCACTGCTTGGTGTGAAGTCCAGACGAGCGGTTTGAAGGGCCACCTCCTTCTGAAGTACTTCAACCTCCCTCTCGATTACGTCGATCATGTCCGTTATGCGTGCCCGAAGTGACAGGCTGCTCTCAATCCGACGGAGTTGATCGATACGCTCCACTAGTCGACCGTTCTCCATGTCCAGCTCGGGAACTTTCGGAGGCATCACAGCCGCTGTGGCCAAGCGTGCCGGTGTCAGGAGATCCTTGATTTGGCTCCCGCGAGCCCGCAGATTCTTTATCGCGTTATGATGAGCCCGAAGTCGTGTCGTCAGCGACGTTTTGACTTCATCGACTTCCTTCGTCTCTCCACGCAATTGCTCCAGCTCAAATTCAAGTCTCTGTAACGGCTCGCCATTGGAAGTTGCAGTCGGGTACGGCTGGTGGCAGAGAAAGCAGTCTTGAGTCGTTTCCGCTGGCTTCTTTACCGTCTGATCACATACAGGGATGTGTGTGACCTTGAGGCCGGCAAGGACATCTCCGGCCTTTTGAGCGCGTTCAAGGCGACCTGTCTCCGCAGATACCCTTCGCTCCAGCACTTCTATTTCTTCAAGGCGTGAATCGAGGCGCTCAAGCTCCTCTGCATGCTTGCGCTCGGTCTCCTTCAGTTCGGCGAATTCTTTGGTCAGGCGACTGATCGAATCGGGCGCGTCTGATGGCGGCCCCGCCATATTGGCAATCATCTCCTCAATTACGGCGGCACGCTTCCGATGGAGTTCGGCCACCTGGCCTTCCAGATTCTTTATCGCTTCGCCGACAGACTCGCTAGTAATATCGATACCCAGATCCTCGCCGGTGAGGATGTCTCGGGATACTTCATGAAGGGTGCGAAGGAAGCTCTCCTGCTGGCTTTGGAGATCGCGGATGCGTTTTTCTTTTGCTACGAGCTCGCCGTACTCGCGCGTAAAAAGGTTCTCAGCAACACCCGCGAATTGTAAAATGCATGCATGCTGTTCTGGTGGGAATTGCCTGTCAGCGACATCCGACCAGAATTCCTGACGACGATATAGGTGCCTGAAAAGGCTTCTCCACCCAAGTTCCGGCCATTTTCGTGGTGAGTAAGGGTCGCCCGAGGGATAGTGGAGTGAAGGTATACCGATTCGGTCAAGAAGTAGCTGACGGTATTCGGTGATCGACATAGGTTGATCATCGACGAACACCTTGGTTTTCACGCCGGCCTCAATCCACTTTCGCTCGACGGCCATTTCTTCCCCGCCAATGTCGAGCACCAAGCGCGCGGATGAATAATGTTGGGTTACGCGTTCCGAGAGTTTTTCCTCAACTTTCCCGTCGTCACCCATCAATAGGTCTATCGTTTCAAGCCAACGGGACTTACCCGTATTCGGCTGGCCGACGATCACATTCACGCCACTACTGAAGTGTAGAGCGTCTTCCACTCCATCAACGCCGAGACGCGATGCAGACCTAATTTGAAAGCTTCGCGTGCTCACGAAATTGACTCCCCTAGCTTCAGGTTGGCCACTTCTTCACCAAATACTTCGTAAACCAAGTCCTTGAGTTCGGTGCCCCGCTTTTTGCCGACAAGCTTCCGCACTCGTCGGATATGTTCGGTCATCTCAGCAAAGACCTCAGCATCGGCGAAGGTGTTTGCGATCTGTCCCCCCAACTCAGTGAGGGAGAATTTGTAAGTGTTTGCTTCTTTGCTTACTTGCATCAGCCCTCGCGATTCAAGGTAGGCGAGGACGTGATAGTAGCGGTCATCCCACGGCCCATAGTGGAAGCGGACCATGCTTGATTCAATCTCACGAAGCGGCGTCGATGTATCCTGGCCCAAGTGATCAGCGAGTTTCTTGAAAAAGTCTGGATAGCGGACGAGGAAATCCAGCTTCGCAAGCTTTGTCAAGCCCTCAAGACGCTTAAGGCCGCTGCCTTTCGTCTTGATTCCGCAAACTGAAATCAGCAGCAGTAATCGAGCGGCATGCAACTCAAGCACGTCATCAGCGAGCAGAGGTTCTCCCGCCGGCTTATCGAGCAAATTTGCGAGAGACTTCATGACTTCGCCCTCACAAAGCGGTGGGTACCCCGGTCCGCCATGTTATACATGCAACCGTAGAGAATCTGGATTGGTGGGCGATCTTTCTCGGGAAGCGACTCATGAATTTGGTCGATGGCGTTAAGACAGCGAGCGTGGAAAGCAACACCGTTATCGTTGATCAACTCACCATCCAGATTGGCTCGAAGCGAGAGTAAGCGTGCTGCGATTTCCGCCTCGACATTACGTTTTGTGCCGGTTTCGGAGTATTTCGGGGAAAGCCCCTCTATTCGATATTGAATCCGCATGTGCGCTGCTGCCTCGTGATCTTCATCGGGAATAGCTGCATCGCGAAGCTTCTCTTCAAGCTTTTTCCCAGTTCCTAACCGAGCAGGGTGGACGGCGTCATCAATTGCTTGAGCAAGCCACTTGAAAATGTCACTTCGGAGAAACTTCTTCTTGTCTGGCTCTCGCTTCCATTTAGCTAGGCCGCCTTCATATACCTTTCGCACGAGCCGTTGGTATAGCTCCTTTAGTTGATCGGGCGCCATGAACTGTCCGTGACGCGTTACAAGCACCATGGTCTTTAGGAGATTTTCGTTGATAATGGCTTCGCGAGAGTGCACCCAGCCCCAGTAAGTTCGGTCGACCCAAAAGTCGAATCCCCGTCCGTTCTGAGACTTGAAGTCGCCGACCTTTTCCTTGAGCTTTTCAAGTAGATTCTTGTAGCCCGCCGTAGTCTTGTCACGATGCTCGGAGCCGAGCTCGTAGGTGAGGAAGTCAAGTTCATCCTTTACAGGTCGGCAGGTGACGATTC
>JAQGHT010001014.1 GCA_028291565.1 Planctomycetaceae bacterium
GACGGACCGCATGTCGCGGTGGTGAGCAATGATCACGAAATTGCGATCAAACGAGTCCGTCTGGGACGGGATTTTGGCAATCGGGTGGTTGTGGTTGACGGAATTCGGGGTGATGAGCGATTGGTAATCAATCCGGGGGACGAACTCGTAGACGGGGTGCGAATTCAAATCGCCCAACCAGAGCAGGCGCAGGGAATTGCGCTCAATTAAGCGGATATAAAAATCCTCGTAGCTGAAGTCCTAAAGCTTCGTGTTTGCAGCGGGAATCGTACAGGATTCTCACGAATTCAGCGACTTAAAAGTCCAGAATGGCCACGTTCAAATGTCCACTACTGTGCTTCAAAGTGTGCAGCGCATCAAACCGAACCAGAAACATCTACACATGTTGCAATATCTCCACAGCCATTTGTACTCCGGTGTCCCTAGTCCTCACGCCGAAAGCGGCGTATCATGTGAGACATTGCAGTCCAAGCGGATCGTGCTCTCCCGATCGGCGACTGCGAAGGGTTTGCTCAGGTGCCAACATGACTGTGGACGATTCCCCCCTGACTCGGGCCAGTTTGCTCGTACAACTCCGCGATGGCGCGAATCACGACGCCTGGCACGAGTTCATGAAACTCTACGGACCAGTGGTGTATGGTTTCGCTCGTAAACGAGGTCTGCAGGACGCGGATGCCGCCGATTTGATGCAGGACGTGTTGCGTTCGGTATCGGGTTCGATCGGGCGGCTCGACTACGATCGGAACCAGGGAACGTTCCGTGGCTGGCTGTTTACGATCACGCGCAATAAAGTTTTCAATTTCCTGTCCGCCCGTCGCATCCGGCCACAAAGCTCGGGTGATTCGTCAACGAATCGAATGCTGAACTCGCATCCCGATGAAAACGACGGGTCCGAGACGTGGGAAATGGAATACCAACGGCGGCTGGCAGCGCTCGCCATGGAACGAATCAAGATTGAATTCCAGGAAAATACCTGGAGAGCTTTCTGGCTGACTGCGGTCGAAGGTGTCGCCGCCGCGGATGTCGCCAGAGAAGTCGGCATTTCACCCGGAGCCATTTACGTCGCGAAAAGTCGAGTGCTCGCTCGCCTCAAAGAGGAAGTCGAATCACTGCGGCAGCAGGAAGAGAATTAAGAGTCGTCACATGAAAACCAGCACAGAAAACACCACAAGCGAAACGATTGGATGTCCGCCGGCGGATGAACTGCGTCAACTGCTTTCCGGTTCATTGTCGGGTGACCGGCAGGAAGCCTGCACGACCCACATGGACACGTGCACGTGCTGTCAATCGAAGTTGGAAAATCTCGCCACTGACGGAACCAATCTTTCCAGTCTCGTTGAAGGCTTGAATCAATCGGAGCCAGTCTCGAACTCGGCTTACTGGCCCGCACTGCAGGCGCTTGATGCCGTGCAGCAGGCAACTGAACAAGTGACATTTGTGCCGAAAACGGTGCGTCAAAACCGCGACTTGTCTCTGAACTTTCTGCAGCCACCGAGCGATCCGGCCTATCTGGGGCGGCTGGCGCACTTTGATGTCATGCGCGTCCTGGGACGTGGTGGCATGGGTGTTGTCTTCGAGGCTTTTGACTCACGTCTGCAACGCCACGTGGCGCTCAAAGTTCTTGATCCGGAACTCATCGAAGACGAAGTTTCACGCCAGCGATTTTGCCGCGAAGCACGTGCGGCGGCGTCCATTACGCATGAAAATGTGGTTGCCGTCCACCAGGTGGAAAAGTCCAGCGAAGATGGACTGCCATATCTTGTCATGCAACTGATTTCCGGTGAATCGCTTGAGCAGCGGCTCACGCGTGAGAAAAAGCTGCCGCTGCGCGAAATTGTGCGCATCAGTATGCAGGCGGCTCATGGTCTGGCCGCCGCCCACGCCCAGGGTTTGATTCATCGCGACATCAAGCCGGGAAACATCCTGCTGGAATCGCTCCATGACAGTGTGAAGTTGACGGACTTCGGGCTGGCGCGGGCGGCGGAAGATGTCAAATTAACGCGTACCGGCTTCGTCTCGGGAACCCCACTGTACATGGCTCCTGAGCAGGCGATGGGCGACGAAACGGATCATCGCTCGGATCTGTTCAGTCTGGGCGCGATCATGTACGAAATGTGCGCGGGGCAGCCTCCCTTCACGGGGAACTCGGCATTGGCCATTCTGAAACAAATTGCCGATTCAAAGCACCGACCGCTGCGTGAACTGAACCCCGCGATTCCCGAGTGGCTTTCGCGTGCCATCGACAATCTGCTTTCCAAAAAGCCGGAAGATCGAATTCAGTCGGCGGCGCATCTGGCCGAGTTGCTGGAATTCGAATGGGCTTTGATGAAGACGACGTCCGATGATGTCCCGACTGTCTGCCAGATTGAGATCAAGAAACGCAAGGCACGCAATCGAGTCATCGCGGTTGCAATTGGAGCGACATTTCTCACTTTGGGGCTGATTGGTGGCATCTATCTCGCCAATCGCCACGGCGGGGCGAATTTAGCGGGAACGTCGCACAGCAAATCCAGTGCTGAGCCGATTGCCGTACTCAGTGCGAACTCCGGCGCCGTCTGGGCGGTGTCCATCAATCGAAACAACGATACTGTTGCGATGGGCGTTGAAGATGGTTCCATTCGGATGTGGGACTTGGCCACTCAAAGCGTCAAATCGAATTTTCGTGCTCATCGCGGGACCATTTGGACATCTCAGTTTTCACCCAAAGACAATTTGCTGGCCACGTCTGGTGACGATAGTTTGATCAAGATCTGGAAACCATCTCAGGCGGAGCCGGTGCGGACGTTCCAACATCACAATGCGGTCCGAGGACTTGTGTTCAGCAACGACGGCAAGCAATTGTTCGCGGGAGACCGCGATGGAACATTACGTGTCTGGTCGCTGGACTCTGATAAGCCGTTGGCCGAAGCGCATCAAGCTGGCACGACGGTCTACTCAGTCGCGCTTGCACCGAATGGTGAAACGCTGGCCACTGGAGGCAGTGATAAAGTTGTACGCCTGTGGAACGCCAAAGACTTGACTCAGAAACTTCCCCTGGAAGGACACACCGGCCCGATTTACAGTTTGTCGTTCAATCAAGACGGACGACGACTGGCTTCTGTCGGGTGGGACAAAACGGTCCGGATCTGGGATACCGGCAGCGGACTGCTCACCAAGTCCTGGGAAGGACACGATGGCGACATCTGGTCAGTCGCTTATTCACCGGACGGAAAGAAACTGGCCACCGGAGGGACGGACAGTGCCGTAAAAGTGTGGGACGCCGAATCGGGAGCTTTGCTCGCGACCTATATCGGCCACAAGAACGGCGTTCATGCTGTGGCATTCAATCCAGACGGCACGCTGCTCTGCTCGGGAGGCCGCGATGGTGCGGTTTGCGTCTGGAAGTTGGAGTAAAAAAACAAATCTTCTCGCGCCATCCGTGACGTGAGAAGATTTCAATGGCCGCTTCAGATCTCGACTTCGCCCGGATCAGACTGACACATACTGAATAAACGATGCAGATGAGCCAGCCCGGGTCGCGAGAAAAACAAAAATCCGATCGTACGAAGATACTCCAGTAATTGTATGGCTAATGGAGTCGGCCAGTCATCACTCTGACGGCCGAGTTCCTGAGAAATCAGTCGCCTGGCCCGCATCATCGGCACTTCCCACACGAAGCACTGATCTGCTGTGATGACCTTTCGAAATTTTCGAACGAGATAAGTCGACTTCCGTGCCGACCTTG
Organism: Planctomycetaceae bacterium; assembly: GCA_028291565.1. Taxonomy (GTDB): domain Bacteria; phylum Planctomycetota; class Planctomycetia; order Planctomycetales; family Planctomycetaceae; genus JAKFVC01. The sequence goes on from JAQGHT010001014.1 coordinate 3,725, forward strand.
ATGGCGCGACGTGGTGAATTGTCGCGATTACATCGCGAACAACAAGTCGCAGTTGTACGTATCAGCATTGCGGGTTGTACGTACCATCGTGAATCATGAACAGTTGCACCAAACCCGCAACTGACTCGGCTTCAAGTTTTTCCATCACTCGTGAACGATGAATTTCGACTGTTCTCTGGCTGATATTCAGCAGAGCGGCGATTGTCTTATTCTGGTCGCCTTGCACGACGCGCTCGAGAACCTCTCTTTCCCGAGGAGTCAACGATTCAATCCGCCGACTGATATCCCGACGTTTTCGTCTTGCTTCACGCTGCTGGCGATCTCTTTCGAGAGCCAGTTGTACCAGTTGGAGCAGTTCGTGCGCTCGGAACGGCTTTTCCAGAAATCCCAACGCTCCACACGACAAAGCTTGCACCGCCATGGCGACATCGGCATGACCACTTAGAAAGATATGCGGCCGGCCGTTTTGCGGATCCGCCAGCGTGGTCTGGAGCTCCAATCCGGTCATACCAGGCAGGCAGATATCAACCACAGCACAGCCAGGACGTTCTACATCATGGCACCTGAGAAATGTCGCGGGGTTCCCGAATGACTCAACAGGGAGTCCAGCCGACGTCAGTAGACTTTCAACCAGGTTTCGCACCGACGGGTCGTCTTCAATGAGAAACACCGTCGGATTTTCCATCACAAATACCTTGAACCGTTCTCTGACGTGATCAGACCAAACTGCGATGCGTTCCCGAATGGGATTCAGGGGCCACTTCTTGCCCCCGATCTTCCACGAAGTGTTAATTGATCGCAAGCCTGAGCGTCACTTCGGATCTTTCGGCTTCGACTCGTCGGGTTGTAACTGTGGCAATGCGAGTGCCAATGCCGTCGTTGACCAGCCTGCGGCTGCAATCGAGATAAACTGGTCGTTGTCATGCGGGTAGCCGGACTCAAAAAATGCCTGGATCGGCTTACTGCGCGTCTTGACGTGCCATGAACCATCCTCAAGCTGTGTGGAGATGAGGTAGGCCAACCCCTTTTTATAGGCCGGGGACTCGACAGCCAGGGCACCCGATTGCTGCAACGCAACCAGGGCCGAACCCGTCGCATAGGCATCACTGGTCAGATCAGGCAGCTGAGACCACCCGCCGTCCTCGCGTTGGGCTTGTAACAATTCCTGAACCGCTTTTTGAATTTCTTCGTCCGGCGCTGCGGCCAAATGTAGCGCACGCAGCCGAAAGACGCGATCTTCAGTATCAGTCGCCGCAGTCGATATCAACCATTGGCGGACTCGCGTGTAACGGGCCTCGATCCGGTCACTCTGCTCCTTTGTTCCATAGACTTTCAGTCCGCGCAACGCGAGAAAACTGGAAGTGAAATAGCTTTGCTCGGTCGGGGGCCGACGCGATTGTGGGCGCCAGTAATCGCGGTCCTGTTGAAACTGCAACAAGTACTCCGCAACAGCCGCAGTTGTGGCGTCCGGCTTCCATCCGCCGTTGTTCAACGTCCATAGCGCATATCCGGCAGTGTCAATTTGCCCGCCCTGCCCTTTGCCTTGCAGGTAGTCGTCTTTGTTCCGTCCCAGGAAGTCTGCCGTGTGCTTCAACAGTGTCTGGAGATGTTCCTCGTCGATCGGAAATCCGTGTTGTCGAGCCGTCGTCAATGCCTGCACTGTCAGTCCGGTGTTATGACAGGTAAAACACTGCTTCCGTTTTTCGAGAGCTCCCTGGCCACCCCGCACCAGCAGCGGCAAGGCCTTCGTCACCGCAGCTCGGACGGCATCCGCAGTTGGTGCGGCTGGCTTGACCAGTGCAAGTGTTATTCCGATTGTGAAAGGGTTTGGAAGTGTCTGGAGGCTTTCCGGCGCGGCAGGTTGAGGAGTCACAGCATTGGGTGCCAACGGCAACGGTTGCGATCCAGCCGCGACGATCTCTCGACGCAGATAAACCATCCGTGGATAGACCGGCAACTTGCCGGGTGGCGTCGGAATGTCAATTTCAAACTTCGCGGGAAAATCTTGAGCGGAAAAGACCTTCTGCACGACATGCAGCTCCTTCGACCACGCTGCTCCGTGGGCTCGAGCGACCTCGGCACCTGCATCTGCCAGTGCCTCATAGGTTTTGCTGCGGAAACCGGGATAGTACGCATAGGTGACTACCAACCGGCTGTCTTCGAGTTCTTTTGGATCAGCAATCTCGACGGCAATACTGTTTTTCCCGGGTGAGAGATACGGCAGCGCACCGCGATTACATTGCACGATCGCTTCCACGTCATATGATCGCAGAATCGTCTTGAATGAAAGTTTGATCTGGCAATCGTAATGCCCGCCTACCTCTTCCGAAAAATTTTCCAGCTTGATGGGCTTGAATGACTGGCCGTGATCAAACGAGATTTCTGCCACGTCGGCACCGTCCGCACGGCCGCTAGCACGACTCATGACGTAGGGCGATTGCAGCTGCAGGGTAATGGAACCGGGACGCGAAAAATCCACGGGAACCAGGCTTCCAGCTGACCATTTCACATTGTCATGCGCGACAAAATCCTGCAGCCTGGCGGTCTTGGAGAAGTCTGATGCTACGCGGCTCGTTCCATTGGAGAAACTCCGGCGTTTTCCGCCCGCCTGGGCATACGGTTCCAAAATCGGTCCAATGGAGGGACAGTTGCGATAATCTCGATCACCACATCCATGCCCGGGAACGTGTTGTCGTCCGTTCCACCAATGGGCGCCCTCGGTCGCGTCCCAGGTAAGGGTCAACGAAGAACCGACAGCCAGATTCACATCGGTGGAATAGCCCGGTGAATCGAACTGAATCGTCGCCCAGCCGGTCGGACTTCCAGCCCGGCTGCTGCTGCGAATTCCCGATAGAATTCCACCCGGCGTGTCGCCACAACTTAAGAACGAGGGAGCTCGCCAATTCGCCTTGGCATTGATGATTTCAAACTTATTGCCGCGGTGGTAGTACACCTCGCGGTTCTTGTCGAATTCCAAGCCCTCTGTGACTAGTGCGGGGTTAGCTCGAATGTCTTCTTCACCGGCAATCGTTCGTCCACCGGGGGCCGTGGCGAGCGGCATCCAAGTATAATACCGCAGGAAGACATCCAGGTAATGCCAGCGGCCGTCATAGAACGCTTCAACCGTAGTATGGCCGGGATCGCTCCAGCCGACATAGCGCCACGGCCAGCCCATTTCACGCCACAACGCCGCTTCGACCGTATGCAATCCGCCGCACAGACTCCAGCCGTAGACATTGATTTCGCGCAATGCCCCCAAGCCCTCTTTTTCGCTGGGATAGCCTTGGTGATAATGTGACAACTGCATGAAGTTATAGAGTGCGATGGCTTTCTCGTCGTTTGACTTACAGTCCTTTGTGACGCTTTCAACAATCGATTTCAGCGTTGAGCAATCGGGCGCTCGATCAGCAATGACCTTAATCCGACGAATCGTGCCCCGCGAAGTCGGTAAATCCGCAGCGTGCAAAGTTGCAAGACAAGTCATCACGAATATGCCGCACATCCCGGCACAGATTGTCAGGCGTCTCATGGTGGAATCTCGTTTTTACGATAACAGCGTTAATTCGGCATCGGTCTGATTGCTCACGATTTCTTCACGAATCTTACCATCCAGCAGGCAGCTGACGTTAACGTCCCCCATTACATTCACCGCGGTCCGGCAGCGATCGAGGAACCAGTCGACGGCTAATAGAATCGGAATATAGCTGATTGGCAACCCGACTGCGTTGAAAACCAGCGTCATCGTCACGATGCCGGCCTCAGGAATTCCGGCTGCCCCGACAGAAGCAGCCACACTGGTCAGCACGACCAGCAGTTGTTGGGTCAGACTCAAATTGACCCCGATCATCTGGCTGATAAACAAAGCAGCCATCGCTTCATACAGCGCAGTACCGTCATTGTTGAAATTTGCCCCAACGAGTGCTCCCAAACTGGCGGACCGTTCGCGAAGCCCAACACGCTCTCGTAAAGCGGCGTAAGTGACGGGCATCGTCACCGTGGAACTGGCCGTCGAGAAGGCCATCACGAGCGCATCCCGCATATGCCACAGAACGTCGAAGGGCCGGACCCAGGATCCAAATCGAATCCGTACCAGGTAATAAACCATTTGAATCAGCAAGGCGATCAGCACCGCAACAACAAATACGGCCAGCCCCTGAAACGCGGCGAATCCATCCCTGCCGATAATGCTGGCGACGATTCCAAACACCGCCAGCGGAATGACCTCGATAATCCAGTGGAGAATGATGATCAGGACGCGGAAACTGACTTCGACCAGATCCGCAACCGACCTGACGGGCACGTCCTTCACTTGTCGCAGCGCAATGCCGAACGTCATTGCTAATAGAATGACGGAAATCACTTTGCCTTCATCACCCAGTGGCCCGAGCACACTTTTTGGAATATTGTCGAGGAACTGCGCCATCAAGTCGGGGGCCTTTTTGGCATCGACCTTTTCGGTTTCGGAAACTTTCAATGTAGTCCAACGACCAGGTTGAACCACATTCGCGACCAGCAATCCCACACAAATTGCAAATAGCGTGTTCAGGATCAGCAGGCTGACAAGTCGAAATCCGCTGCCACGCGGAATTTGAGCGTGCATCAAGGCCTGCACAACCGCGATCAAAATCAGCGGTGATGCCAGTGCTCCCATCAATCGCAGCACGAGTTTGCTGGGAATTTCCAGAACAGCTGCGTTCGAACCGGCCGCTAGTCCCACAAGTACACCGAGCCCCACTCCGGCGAGGATTCGCAAATACAACGGAATGGACTGCCAGTGCCCGAAAAGGCCACGTGGCGGTTGATGTTCCTGCATTGTGGATCAATTTCCATTTGACGGTTGTGAACGTCCGAGCACCTGTCCGAATGCCCGAACAAATAGAGCGGTTTTACATTGAGTCTTAGCGCGCTAATCCTGGGTTTGCCGGTCAATTCTTGAGACTCAAAGGGAGTTTGGAGGTATTCCTCGGCACGCCCGAAGTGAAACTGCTCTCGCCTGCAGCAACGGTCTTGAACAGCGTTTCATTGGCAATTCTCAGCCGAGCTGTCGCAGTTTAAAAGATCGGGAGTCGGCGGCATAGCCCTTCGCGTTCCCATGGAATATTCTTCCAATAGCGCCGGTGATCACGGCAGCGATAGGGAATTGCGGTTTGGAATGTGACGTTTTCAGCCGCGAGAAAGAGATTGGCACGGACATCTGCAAGGAGCACTAACATGACTGAGGGACCCGGGGACCAGCTGCACAATTCGAATTGGGAGATTCGATTCGGGATCACGTTGGCGGTTTTCGCCGCGGCGCTGGCCATCAATGACTTGGGCGCCGGCAAGTTTGGCGATGATGAAATCAAAGAGACGAACGAAAAATCCAGCGCCTATATGTGGTATCAGGCCAAGGGAATCAAGGAGTCTCTTGCTGAGGGTCAGCGCGATTTAATTCGGACCTTGATTCAGGCGGATACCATTTCGAAGGACAAACAGCCCCAACTGGATCAAGTCGCGAAAAACCTCGACGCGGACATCAAACGCTACAAGCAGGAGAAAAAGGAAATTCTGCTCGGCTCCGCCGCAGTCGGTGAGGAAAACTGGGTTCAGGAGATCGACGGCCAAATGGGGCAAGTCATCGGCGCCAAAGATCGAGAAAAAACCATTGAACGCCTCTCCGCGGCAGGCGATATTTTCGATTTCGCGACGCTGTGCCTGCAGTTGTGCATGGTATTGGGAGCGATAGGATTGCTCTTATCAATTCCCAAGGGGCGAAAAATCACGTTTGTCACGGTCATTACCCTCGGGATGATCGGAACAATACT
>JAQGHT010001043.1 GCA_028291565.1 Planctomycetaceae bacterium
TTGAAATGCCGAATCGATCTGGAAAGATGGCTGAGCAACGGAGGTCGATACGGTTCCGAATAAGGCGTCTCGGGCTTCGGTCAGCGCGTTATCGGTCTCCAGGCCCATGCCGAAGATCTTTTGAAAATCTTTATGGATCGCTTCGTTATCGTCTATCACCAGGATGCGTAACGGAGATGTCTTGATGTTCATAATCGTTGGCAGGCTTCAGAGGCGGCGGCTGGCGCTGTGCAGGTACTGAATATCAGCGAATTCACTATATCAGCGAATTCATTGCAAACGCTGACAAAGGACGCAATCCAACGTCAGGGTCGACCTCCGTCGTGTTGCACAATCATGAATTCTTCGGAGACGAGCCATTTGGCGCGGCTTCTGGACGTCTAAAATCTTGGTTTGATAAGGAGTTAAGCGATATCACCGGGATCCCGGATGGTCCGATCCTGGTTTTATAGAAACCTAGCTAATCAACGCTACCGTTCGCCCATCACGATGAGAGGAATGAACGGTGCGGAAAGACACCAATTATCCTAAAGCTAACGAAAATTTAGGAATCTGATGAATCTAACGAATCTGAGGTCTTTTCCCAATTCAACGGATGTTCCACCAGCCGACGAGAGATTAGGGATTCAATCTCCACTTCTCGTGTGGCGAAATTTCCCATTTCCCAGTGCGTCAGGCGTCTTTTGGCAGAGTGGCAACCACGAGCCAGTGCCGATGGTTATCGCCGAGACCCGCGACCGCAGCGGAAAACCTTTACAGTTCGCAATTTGTGTCCGGCAGCTTCTCGAATGACATAGTCCGGTTTCTTACAGAATGCCCCGAATGCGTGGAATGCTGACCTGGCCCCACATTTCGTATCGCAGACTTCATTTGAGCCTGACGGTACTCATTTTAGGGATTCCGTCCGCGCTGTTGGCGCAAGCCCCTGAAACCGAGCTCAAACGAGAAGACCCGTCGGAAATTCAAGATGCAACCGACGGACCGGCCGATCCCAGCGGGAAAGTGAAAGGCCTTGAAACGGCCACACCAGATAAAGCCGCTGCTCCGCTCGACATCCTGGACTTAGATATCGAACAGTTGGGGAAAGTCCAGGCGAAGGTCGCAACCGCCTTCGACGTCGAAGTCACATCGGTGACCGCGAACAAAAGCTCGGTTGGCAAATCTCCAGCCGCGGTGTTTGTGATCACCAACGACATGATTCGACGGAGCGGCGCGACGAGCATTCCGGAGACGTTTCGCATGGTCCCGGGGATGCAGGTCGCCAAAGTCGGTTCCAGCAAATGGGCCATCTCCGCACGCGGCTTCAATCAGCAGTTTTCGAACAAGTTGCTGGTCCTGGTCGACGGCCGCAGCGTCTACACTCAGTTCTTTGGAGGGGTCTATTGGGAGACACAAGACCTGGTACTGCAAGACATCGATCGAATTGAAGTCATTCGCGGCCCCGGCGCGACAGTGTGGGGGGCCAATGCTGTCAACGGGGTGATCAATATCATCACGAAGTCGGCCGGAGCGACTCAAGGGACCCTCTTATCATCGGGCGGTGGCACCCAGGATCGGTCGATCAACGTCATCCGTCAGGGCGGAAAAATCGGAGACAACGGAGAATACAAGGTGTATTTGAAGCACACCGAGCGCGCGGAGGGATTTAATCCTGTGAAGGACGTCGACGATGACTGGCGTACGGTCCGCGGGGGGTTTCGCGTCGATTGGAACGATCCCTGTCAGCAGGACCAGTTCACGTTGCAAGGCGACGCCTACTCCGGTGTGATCGGTGAACGTTCTGCATTCCCTGCATCATTGGTTCCGTTCGTGGACAGTACGTCCCAGAATAGTCATATGGGCGGTGCAAACGTTCTCGGGCGCTGGTCGCATAACGTCGATGACGACAACACGTACTCGATCCAGGCATACGTTGATCGGACTTTGCGGCAAGATACGTTGTTCAATCTCGCGATCAACGTCTATGACCTGCAATTTCAGCAAAACATCAAGCACTCGGGAAACCACACCTTCACGTGGGGTACAGGCTACCGAGTCGTGGCCGACGACATTCGCGGGAGAACGTCTGTGCCAGTCGTTAGTCCAGAGAGTTTGACGTTCAATCAGAGCACGCTGTTCGCACAGGAAGAACTACCCGTCTTGCGTGATGATCTCAGATTGCTGGTTGGAACAAAATTGCTCTTGAACGACTTTACTGGGTTCGAATACCAGCCGACGACTCGGCTCTTGTGGGACATTGACGACACTCAAGCGGCCTGGGGAGCGATTTCACGTGCGGTGCGGACGCCTTCGCGGTCTGAAGAAGATCTCAATCTGAAGCTCCTGTCTCTGACACCGTTCCCTTCAATATACAGCCTCAAAGGTGGCGGAAGTTCACTAGTGGCGGAAGATCTGATGGCCTACGAATTGGGCTACCGTCATCAAGTCAACGACCGATTCTCGTTCGAACTGGCGACGTTCTGCAACATTTACCGTAATCTGATTATCCCGGACGCCGCAGGCCTCATTCCCGGATTGCCACCTACGATCCTTGCCAGATACAGAAACGGACAGAATGCCGAGACCTATGGATTTGAGCTCAACGGACAGTGGGAAATCCACGAAAAGTGGCGGCTTCGCGCATGGTACTCATTATTGATCATGCAGATCCACGGACGGCCAGGGACCGACACTGACCCCGCTGGTCAAAGTCCGGTGAATCAGGCCTATTTCATGTCGTCCTGGGATCTGCCCCGCAACTTCGAGTTTGATCTCATGGGACGGTATGTTGACAACCTGCCGTCAATCAAGGTGCCGTCGTATACGACAATGGACGCGCGGTTGGGGTGGCGACCAAAAACGAATTGGGAATTTTCAATCATCGGCCAGAATCTTCTCGCGCCCCACCATCTTGAATCAGGTGCAGAGCTGACACTCAATTCTGCGGTCAACCGCGGCGTATATGGTCAGGTCACCTGGCGTCATTAGGACTTGTTGTTTGACTCGTTCCGTCAACCCCTCACGAGAGACACACCTTTGAGTGCAATTTGCACGCGGAACGCGTTCTTATACCGCGCACGGTTAAGAATGAGACGTTTGATCGCGGGGATAAGTATTGCAAAAGACTCATTCGTGGCCGCGAACAGTATAAATTCCGAGAATGAATTTTTCATGACTAGAGAGCGCGTTATTCAAGCGTTTGCGCGATAATCAGATGAACTGGCCGACATAAGCCCTGGATTTGTGGAAGAACCCAGGAGCGTACGCCACCCGACCACCGATAGTGTCGAGCTGCCGCGCTTTCGTAACGTAACGCACGACAGCGTATCAATTTTTCCAGAATGAGTCGCCGAGTGATTCTACCGATTTCAGACCGAATGCCTTCAAAAAACGCCGCCACCGCGCCGTTCGAGTTCGCGTTTTCGGCAATCGGTACGTTTTGTCGGGGAGCGATTCCGCTGGCCCTCTGCCTGGCACTGCTTCTCGACTCGGTGAATCCTGGGCGGCTGGCGGGCCAGCAACCGGAATTCATTGACCGAGAGCCCGAGATCAAAGCGGCTTATCTGTACAACTTTGGCCGGTACGTAGAGTGGCCGGCCGGAGTCATTGGACCGCGTGAATTTGTCATCGGAGTCATCGGGGAAAGTCCTGTGATCACCCCATTGGGTATTATTGCTGAAAGCAAGCAGGTCAATGGCAAGGCGATCACGGTCCGCAGAATTCGAGTCGAGAAGGATTTCAAACAGTGTCACTTGCTGTTTGTTCCGGCCGGTCAGGATCCGAAATTCGTGGCGGCGATTCTGAAAGCGGCGAGCGACACGCCGACCCTGATCGTCGGTGAGCAACCCGATTTCGCACTCAAACAGGGACATGTCGGATTCTATACGGCGCAGAATAACGTCAAGTTCGAAATCAATAATCAATCGGCAGTGAAGGCTGGACTGAAAATTAGCGCGAAGCTACTGAGCCTGGGACGAATCGTCGGCGAGAAGCCAGGCAAATAGGAAATCAGTCCATGAAGCAACTCCGCGATTCTTCGATTAGAACAAAACTGAACTTGTTCGGGACAGTGACGGCCGGAATTGCGCTCTGCCTGGCCTGCGTGACGTTCGTGATCAGCGACGTCTCAGCTGCCAAGGCAGCGATGGTCAAACATTTGATCACGCTGGCCGACATTCTCGGCAGCAACTGCATCGCCGCTTTAACGTTTGACGATTCCAATGCCGCCAAAGATGTTTTAGCCTCACTCCAGTTCGAGCCAACGATCCTGGCCGCGAGCGTCTATGATCACAAGGGACAGCAATTCTCGTCCTATGAAACCAGCACAAGTGCCTCGATCCTGCCGCAATCCGAAACAGATGCGAAAGAGGGATCTGTCTTCGAGTCTGACGGAACGTTAAAGATTATCGTCATCATTCGAGATAACAATGCGGAGATTGGAGTGGTCGTGTTGAAGGCGAGTATGGCGCCCATCAACGCTCGATTCCGGCAACAGATCCTGACGGCCGTAGCGGTCCTGATTGTCTCAATTGTACTCTCGTTTCTATTCTCGTCCTTCCTTCAAAAATTCGTCTCCGTACCCATCATGAACTTGGCGCAAACCGCTGAGCAAATCTCTCAAAACCGTGACTTTTCGATCCGCGTTGAGAAAGTGGCGGACGATGAGATCGGGTCATTGTACACGGCGTTCAATCGCATGCTGGAACGGATCGAAGTCGGAGAAGCCGACTTGAAGCGCTCTTATGACGAATTGGAACTTCGAGTCCAGCGCCGTACACAGCAGCTTTCGGAAGCCAATGACATCCTCAGCCACGAGGTGGCGGAGAGGAAGCGAGCCGAAGCAGAGCTGCGAGAATTGCAGTCGCAGCATCTTGACGCCGCGCGCCGGGCGGGAATGGCGGAGATCGCCACCAGCGTACTGCACAATGTCGGCAACGTGCTGAACAGCGTGAATATCTCGGCGTCGATGATCCGGGATAAATTGAAAAAATCTGGTACGGCTGACTTCCGGGCGGCAACAGAACTTTTGAGTCAACACCTGGATGATCTCGGTGCATTTGTTTCCACCGATTCACGGGGAAAACATCTTGCCAAATTTCTGATCCAATTGTGTCAAAAGATGACCAGCGATGAGCTTCAAATCGTCGAGGAAACCAAATCACTTTCCAACAGCATTGATCACATCAAGGGCATCGTTTCGGTGCAACAGTCCTATGCCGGGTCCGGCGGATTCATTGAAGAACTACCGCTGTCGAGCCTTGTGGAAGACGCGATCCGCATCAACTCGCAGTCGCTGAACCGGCACAACATTGAAGTGATTCGTGAATTCGAGGACCTCCCATTAATCTGCACGGACAAGCAGAAAGTACTGCAAATCCTGGTAAATCTTGTCAGCAACGCCAAGAACGCCGTGATTGAAGCGAACCATTCGAACGGGCAGATGAAAGTACGAGTCTTGCGAACCAACGCGGACCACGTTCGTATCGAAGTGATAGACAATGGTGTCGGCATCCCCTCAGAAAACCTGACCCGTGTTTTTTCCCACGGTTTCACCACCCGCAAGGATGGTCATGGCTTTGGATTACACAGTGCGGCGAATCTCGCGCGAGAAATGAACGGAACATTGACCGTGCATAGCGAAGGATTGGGGAAGGGCGCCACTTTCGCGCTTGAACTAATGTCTGAACTCAAGCAGTAAACCAGAGCGCATTAACCCAGCCTGTGCGCATCTGGAGGGTGAGGCTACCTCGCCCTCCCAATTCTAACAATAATTACTTTGTTGGTCTTCATCACTTCAAATTCGCTTCGACAATCGCTCGGCCAGGCGTTCGAGTGCGGGGCTGATGTCGTGTTTGTCGAGATGGATGTTCAACAGACTGAATGAGGTCTGATTCGCCAGGGCGTTTTTCAAGGCGTCTTCCAACTCCCCTTCCGTGTGGACTTCAAAGCCCTGGCCGCCGCCTAACAGATCACAGATGCGGTGATAGTTCCAGTTCAGAATGTCGTTGAACGGACCTTCCTGCAGAAACCGCTCGGTGGTGTAGCCCTTGTTGTTCAAAACCAGAATGATCGGATTAAAACCGTAGCGGACCGCCGTGGACAGTTCCAGGCACGTCATCTGGAAAGCCCCATCACCCACCAGAACCAGGGGGCGCAATTTGGGATTGGCAAATTGAGCTCCGATGGCCGCCGGAACCGAGAAACCCATGGACGTATAATAGGCCGGGCTGATGAATTCGGTCTGGCGGTAAATCGTCAAATCCGACGCAGCGAACAGGCTGTCGCCGACATCCGCGATGACCACCATGTTTTCGTCGAGTAACTCGTTTATTCTCGCGAAGAGGCGGCGGTTCGTGACGGGCGACTTCGCCTGGGGTTTGTAGGCGATCACAGCCTCTTTGCTCTTGGGCAATTTCGCTTTGGGAGGATTCAACTTGGACTGCAACAAGCCCGTCATAAAGTCAGTCAGCAGGACATCATGGAAATGATGGTGGTGAATCCGCAGTTGCTCGCTGGTGACGTAGATGCACTTTCCGGGATCCAGATTCGCGGTGAAGATGCCGAGATTGATGTCCGTCATAAACGCCCCGAGCAAAATCACACAGTCGCTCTCTTCGACGTATTTGCGGACCGGTTCCCGGCCCATCGCCCCTTCGTACACTCCGAGATACAGCGGATGCTTTTCGCTGACCACAGACTTCCCGAGCAACGTGGCACACATGGGAATCCCGGCTTGCTCAGCGAGTTTGACCACTTCGTGGCCCAGTCCGAACCGATGCATTTCGACTCCGGCGATAATGACCGGGCGTTTTGCTCGATTAATAATCGCTGCCGCTTCGACAATGGACTCTTGTAACGCTCCCTGGTCGCTGACGAGTTGCTCGCTCGAGGGTGAATGTGGATGTAAGGCCTGGGTATGCACGCGATCGCGCGGAATTTCGAGATACACCGGCCGCTTGAAACGGACTGCCGCGGCGAGGCACCGGTCAATTTCGCGAAATGCGGTGAGTGGATCATCCAACGCGGCAGACGCGACGGTGATCTTTTCGAACACTTCGCGCTGCGTATTAAAGTCGCGAACCTTGTGATGCAGCAACGGATTATTGCGACGTTCTTCCATTCCCGGCGCGCCGCTGATCACGACAACGGGTGATTTCTCGGCGTAAGCACCGGCAATTGAGTTGCACAGGCTCAGACCGCCAACGCAATATGTCACGCAGCACGCACCGAGACCCTTGACGCGGGCATAAGCGTCGGCGGCGATCCCCGCACAATCTTCGCGAGTGGCTCCGATGACCTTAATCGGACTCGCTTCCAACATCCCATAGAATTGCAACACGAAGTCGCCGGGAATTCCGAAGATGTGCTCCAGTCCGTGGTCCTGTAAGCGCTGGATCAAGTAGCTGCCGATTGTCTGAGGTGGCGCTGCAGGAACTGGCTGGGGTTCAAGCGTCGTGCTGGATTTCGATTTCTTGGCGGCCATGCCGTAAGTCTCCTGGTGACTTGTTGAGGCGGGACGAAATCTTCCTGGAGATCAACTTGCGGGCACAAACTCGGATAACATTCTTGGTGATGCCCGCACGGTTGAAAACAACCGCCGCGTATTCCGACTGGTTTGTGCACAAGAGAATTCTGGTGACATTCATGCGTTAGGTCAAGGTGGGGATCAGGTGTCTCGAATTTGCGGTTTCCACCCTACGCCATCAAGTTCTGCCGCGCGACACTCCGAGTTGTATGGCGTTCATTGAATTTGTCGTGCGCTAAAAATTTCGTTACATTCCTGCAAGCCGCCACTGAATCGCGCCAATTGGCTGGCCAAGCTTTTCCAGACACTCGTGACGCAGATCCGAACAGCAAGACTTCTATGCAAAACGAACCGGCGCTGAATTCTCAAAAAAGAACCGTCCCGCTGCATGTGCGGATCCTGATCGGTTTATTTGTCGGGGCCCTGTGCGGGCTGGCGGCAAACTATGGCAGTGTCTACGCGACTCAGCAGGGTTATCCCCGCGTTCAACAGACTGTCGAAATGATCGCGGCCATTGCCGCGCCGTGTGGCAAAGTTTTCTTGCGGCTCGTGTTCATGGTGGTGATTCCGCTCGTCTTTTCGGCGTTGGCACTGGGAGTTGCCGGCATGGGCGATTCCGGTCGACTGGGGCGCGTCGGACTGAAAACGTTTGTCTTCGCCGCAGTCCTATCGACGATCGCCGTATTGCTGGGCGTGGGGCTGACTAATCTGATCCGCCCCGGGAACTGGCTGACTGAACAGAAACAGGCGGAACTGAAGGAGCAATATGCGGCCGAAGCCAAGGTCGCCGAAGGCAAAGCCAAGACGCTCAAGGAGAAAAAAGTCAGTGATTTGCTGCTGAATATCATTCCGCAGAACCCCCTGCAGGAAATGGTGGGGGCGATGGACGGCAGCTCACCCGGTGGAGGGATCTTGTCGGTGATGTTCTTTTCGCTGATCTTTGGCGTCGCCCTGACACGATTGTCGGAACATGCCGAAGTGATGACGCAGTGGTTGGAAGGCTTGCAGGCGGTTTCGATGGTGATCATCGGCTGGGCGATGCAACTGGCCCCCTTCGCGGTGTGTTGCATGGTGTTTGATTTGACTGCCCGCCTTGGCCTTTCGATTTTACCCCCGCTGTTTGGATTTGTTTCCACAGTGCTGTTAGGACTGGGAATCCAGATGTTTCTGGTCTACCCGATCATGCTGCTGTGCTTTACTCGCCGCTCACCAATCCGCTTTTTTGCGGACATTTCCGAAGCGATTTGGACGGCCTTCGGTTCGTCCTCATCAAATGCCACACTTCCAACGGCACTTCGAGTGGCACAAGACAAGCTTCGCCTTCCGGCCGAAGAAGCGAGATTCGTGTTGACGATTGGGGCGACCGGCAACCAGAACGGGACCGCTTTATACGAAGGCGTTGTCGTGTTGTTCCTGGCTCAGGTGTTTCACGTCGAACTGACAGTCTTTCAGCAGTTCACGGTCGTCGTGATGTCAATCTTGGCGGGAATTGGCACAGCTGGTGTGCCAGGAAGTTCATTGCCAATGATCGTCGTCGTGATGACGTCAGTTGGTGTGCCTGGTGAAGGCATTGGAATCATCTTGGGAATCGACCGTGTCTTGGATATGTGCCGGACGGTCTTAAATGTCGCTGGCGACCTGACGATCGCAGCCTGTGTTTCGGGAAGCCACAATCCTGCGGAGAACGCGGTTTAGCCACAGATCAAACACAGATTTCATTCAAAGTTGCGGATACTCCGCAACATGGCGAACGACGTTGACTGGTGAAAATCAAACCAATTCTCAAGCTCATCACCGTTCCCTAAGCCTTGAAAATCTGTGTTTCATCTGTGTGAATCTGTGGCTAAACCCGCATTTTCTCGTTCGTGAAAAAGGATTCACGGCGTACACTTGGCCCCACAGCGTTTGTCAGTTTCCCAGTCACTTTGAAGCACTCGCTTACGCTGCGGGCTTTTTTGGGGCCACGAACAAGCTGCTGTTGTCCGAGACTCGGATACTATCGTCATTCGTGTTCCACTTTCGGTGTTTCGTCAATGGTGATGTCAGAGATCGCCTTGATCGCCGGCGCGGGCCAAACTGGCGTTCGTTTTTCCAGAAAAGCCCGGATGCCTTCGACGGGCTCGCCGGTCGCATAACAGGCGGCAAATTGTTTTGCCTCACGACGGAAGGCCTTCTTGAAATCTCGGGTGGACAACTGGTTGATCATTTTTTTTGCGCGCTGAACGGCAGCTGGACCTCGAGTCAACAAGTGCGTGATCAGTGCGTCGACTGCAGAACTGAAGGATTCATTCGGGAACACGGAATCCACCAGGCCCAGTTGCAAAGCCTCTGCGGCGGGAAACAACGTACC
This sequence comes from Planctomycetaceae bacterium, assembly GCA_028291565.1. GTDB lineage: Bacteria > Planctomycetota > Planctomycetia > Planctomycetales > Planctomycetaceae > JAKFVC01. Next base: position 9,855 of record JAQGHT010001043.1, read on the forward strand.
AGTGAGGATGATGCGTCGCGCCGTCGCGGCCCCCAGCAATTTCGTGGCCCGAACTGTGCCTCCCCAGCCGGGGATCAGCCCGAGGCCGACTTCCGGTAACCCCACTTTTGCCCCGGCGGCAGCAGGCCGCATGTCGCAAGCCAATGCCAGTTCACAACCCCCACCTGCACAGGCGGCGTGAATCGCGCAAATTGTCAGGGGCTTCAATTTGGCGATCGAATTCATCAACTCCTGCCCGCCCAGGGCATAAACTTCCGCAGTTTGTTCGGTCAGGGCCTGGAGTTCGGTCAATTCCGCACCCGCGAGAAACGTCCGCCCCTGAGCTTCGAAAACGACAACGCGACAATTGGCGTCCCGATTCACCACTTGAATGGCGCGGGCCAGTTCACGCCGCGTCTGTCCGGAAAGAATATGGATCCCATTCTCGGTTTCGAAACGCAGCCGCGTGACGGCGCCATCGACAATAACTTGAATGCGCGTCGGCATGTGATCAATCCTTGATTAACTGAATTTCCTGGACTTCGTCAACAGGTTGTTTGGGGGCGCAACCGGACGAAGCTTATGACATTGAATTGTGTCAAATGCTATCGACTGCGCGGTCAGAGAGGTAGGTGACTCCGCTTACATCAGCGGATCCTTTTTTACGGATGTAAGCAACATGCGGACGGCAAACGAGAAATTGTCGTGCTTTCACTTTGATTTCGATATAATCAATTCGAAAGTGCGTAATGTGATTTCCGGCGTTCGAGTGATATCGAGACCCATCATGCGGCTGTTTCAGCAACATTCCGTCGAATACAGGCCTTGGTCCGATAGGTCGATCGGAACGCGACATGTCGGATATTCCGGTCTTTGTCTCACCTTGTTACTCGCCGCGTTCTGTTGTTTCACGGCTTCAACGCCGGTGCACGCTCAACAGGGAAAAGATTTGACCGAAAAAATGGTCAAAGAATCGATCGAAAACGGCAAACGTTTTCTGCTGCAGCAACAAGGGGACAATGGGGCCTGGAATGACTTGACGTACACGGTTGGCAAGAGCAGTTTGTCCATCATGACACTGATCAATTGCGGCATGACCCTGGAAGACGAGCCCATCCAGCGCGGGGTCAAGTATTTGCGGACCGTGCGGGAACCGATGGGGACGTATGAAGTTGCGCTGCACATCATGGCTTTGGCGGCAGTCAAGGATGGGACGCGGGATGCGGGCAAGATCCTCAGCCTTTCGCAACGTCTGGCAAAAACCCAGGTCAAAGGGGGCGAAAACATCGGCGGCTGGTCCTACAGCATGAGCGACGATCGAGGTGGGAATGCTTCGGATCGCAGCAATGCGCAATTCGCAGTACTTGGATTGCGCGAGGCCCAATATGCTGGAATTCCCGTGAATCGCAATATCTGGGAACTGGTGCGCGATCATTGGACGAACCAGCAAAGTGCGGACGGGGGCTGGAGTTATAGCGGTGTGGGGGGCGGCAGCACGGGAAGCATGACCGTCGCTGGTGTTACAACGCAGGTTATCGTCGAGACCATGTTGCGCGACGATAAGGATGAAAACGCCGATGGCACTCCGAATTGTTGTGGCGATCCGACGCGAAATGAATCGTTGGAACGGGGCGTCAAATGGCTCGAACGAAACTTCGCCGTCGGACATAACCCGAGCAATGGCAATGGGATCGGTGGCACGTTGTATTATCTTTACGGACTGGAACGGGCCGGGAGATTGAGCGGCCGTCGCTTTTTCGGGGCGCATGACTGGTATCGTGAAGGGGCTGACTTTCTGATTCGAATGCAAAGGACCGATGGGAGTTGGAACGGGCAGGGACACGGTGAAGAACCGATTG
>JAQGHT010001051.1 GCA_028291565.1 Planctomycetaceae bacterium
TCGACTGACACAATTCGATACATTCACCACAGATGTAGACGTCGCTTGGTCCTTCAACCAAGGGGCCAACTTCGCGGTAACTTTTACGACAGAACGAGCAGTTCGCGTGCTTTTTCCCGGTGGGACCACGACCGCTGGTATTGAACTCTTTGCCGGTGGGCATCAGCTTTCCTTACATCGGTGAAGCGTCTCTTCGGATGGAAAACATGAAGTGCTTGCAGTTCACCAATGGCTGCAATTCTTCGTCTCCCCCAGTCAAGAACACAAGACAAGTCTGACGTGCCGTCGAATTGGCGCGATGCTGTTTGTTCCCGTGTCTCCTGCAAATCCCTCCGCGTTGAACGGAGTTCCTTTACTTTCGACGACGGTTTCATTCCGCATGAATTTTGCTGGGACGATTTTCAACAGGTGAGTGAAAGCGCTTCAGGCACCAGTTCTCGCTTCGTACCGCAAACTGTAGCCCTACAAAATCCCTGGCGAACAGAAAACTTAAGTGATTAATCTTCTTTGACATCCGTCGATTTGTCGGCATCGGCTACCAAGGGCGGACGTAGTTCTGTGGAAAGCCTCTCGCTCGGCACAGGCGGACCATTCGTCCCAGCTAGTCGTTGACTGATCAATCGGAATTCTTCATCAGATAGCTCACCCTGCAACTTCAGTTGTCGAAATTGGGTGAGCATTTCTTCGGTGGGGACCTCAGATTCGTCAGAATCAAAAAACCAACTGCGAATTCGCAGACTTGCCCAGATTAACAAGCCGATCGCAAACAGTGCGATTCCCGTCCACAAGTAGACGTTCAACCGCTTATAAAAGTCGGCTTCAAGATCGATGACTGCGAATAACATTCCGCTGCCTGCGCTGGACGAGATTCACTGGAAATCGTGTTTGCGAAACGCTCAAACTGGTGGCGACAGAATTGATGTTGGAATCATCGCCGAAAAATCGGCACAATTCGATCACTTGTGTTAATTATGAAAATCAGATCCTCTCAGAACAAGGCGCAGTCTTGTTATTCTTAAATTTCTTTCAGGTGGTACTCCAGGTTGTGGGATCTCTGGGTGCAGCTTCGTAAATCGAACATTGATAGATGGGAACAGAGCAGCTTCCGTGCCACCTCGTATTCATGCGATTGAGAGTGATTCCTGAAAACATCCTTGGCATGCCGTAAGTATTATTGCAATAGTGGCTTACGAGCATGCTGCTGAGGATGACCACTCTGTTTTGTAGAAGTCAGTGAAGCCGCGTCAAGCTCTAAAATTGGTCCTTTCTTCAAAGCCGAGGCATTGCGGCCGTGAAGTGCTCGATTATTGGTTCTGAATGGCCGGACCTTTCATTCAAATTAGCAATTCCAGCCAACACGTTGTGTCGTTCCGGCGTAAAGCCGGTTGCTGCGAGATTGTACGCATCATGAAACGGAACAGATCGTCTCTCGTCGCCGGTGGAAACTTTCCCTCGTGTTGAGTAACGTAGACCGAAAGTTGATCCGAGTTAGCAAGACCAGACTCATGCAAATTTTAACCACTTCGCGCGGTTGAGTACGTCGGCTTCGCGAACAATCGAACGAATTGTCGCTGACTCAGCCACAAATTCGAGAAGAACCAGTTCACAGTAAAAACGGCACAGATATCACCCCGCAGAACTAATCTCTGTAAAAAAAGGTCAGGATTGATCGATGTCGACTGAACCCGTCATCCAGATTCGCAACTTGTCTAAGATTTACCGTGACTTCTGGGGTCGCAAGAAGGTTCGCGCGTTGAACTCGTTGAGCCTCGATGTTCAAAAGGGGGAAGTGTTCGGACTGCTCGGACCTAACGGGTCGGGCAAAACAACCACTTTGAAGTTGCTGTTGGGATTGTTGTTCCCCACGGAAGGCAACGTGACGATTCTCGGGCAACCGGCCTCTGATGTCAGCAAAAACGAACGAATTGGCTATCTGCCGGAAGAATCGTACCTGTACCGATTCTTGAATGCGGAGGAAACTCTCGATTTCTACGGACGTCTGTTTAAGATGTCCGGCGCCGAACGTCGCAAGCGATCGGAAGAATTGATTGAAATGGTCGGCCTGAAGTCCGCCAAGCGTCGGCAATTGAAAGAGTATTCCAAGGGTATGACGCGCCGCATTGGTCTCGCGCAGGCTTTGATCAACGATCCAGACCTGATTCTACTCGATGAACCGACCAGCGGACTGGACCCGCTCGGTAGCCGCGATATGAAGGACTTGATCTTGAAGCTGAAGGGACAGGGTAAAACGATTGTCATGTGCAGCCACTTGCTGGCCGACGTGCAAGACGTTTGCGATCGGATCGCGATCCTGTACCAGGGAGAATTGAAAGTTCTGGATCGCGTCGACGATCTGTTGCGGGATCAGGAAATGACCCAGATCCGCGCGTCAAAAATGCCTCCCGAGGCGATCAAGGAAATCGAAGCCATCGCCATGAAATATGGGGCGAAAATCCACGAAATCGGGCAACCTCAGAACACTCTCGAAGAGTTGTTCCTGAAGGTCATTCGCGAAAGCTCTACAAGGCCCGGTCAGCGTTTCGTCAACCCCAGCGTCAACTGAATCAAAAGTTGAGCCGGTGCGGTGATCTTTCCAGCAGTTCTGTCAGTGATTTGAGTTCGGAATCTCCATGAATCACGATCCCATTCCATTTTCCTGGGCGGCGGGTTTTCAAACCTGGGGCATTGTCGTTGGCGTCATTTTTGGCGCGGCATTGCTGATCTCAGTATTATACTCCTTTCTGATGTCCAACATCCTGGCGGCAGAAACGGCGGGCAAAAATACGGGATTGTTCAGATCCCTGTTTTCCGTCTTGCTGAGCCCCAGCCGATTGGCCAAGAGTATTTTCTACGACGCCTGGTTTTCGCCGACTGGTGGCGGGCATATCTTTCTGACTGGATTGTGGGGTGGGATTCAGGATCTCATCTTCATGAGTCCCAAGCGAATCTGGGCGATTGCAGTCCTGGTATTTCGAGAATCCGTCCGTCGCAAGACGCCGCTGGTGATGGTGGTATTTGGAATTTGCTTCCTGTTTGCAGGTTGGTTCTTGTCGAACCCCGCCCAAACCGACTTGTTGCGGATTCCGATCTACGTCACCTTCGTGTTGACGGCCATCAGCTGGTTGATCCTGCCGGCAGTCTTTTTACTGGCATGCTGGGGATTGCCCGATGACATTAAAGCTCGGTCGTTGCACACGATCGTCACCAAGCCGGCCCGCCGCAGCGAAGTATTGACTGGCCGTATCCTGGGTGTGACGCTGATCGGAACTGCGATCGTGGTCTGCATGTCAGGGGTGGGCTATGTCTGGTTGACGCGGGCCATTTCTTCTATCGGATCGATGACGACTCGCGTGCCGATTCTGGGCAAGATCACGTTTAAGGATCGCAAAGGCGAGGATACCGACAAGGGTGTTAACGTCGGTGACATCAAAGAGTTTCGTAGCTTCATCGAAGGCAATACGGGTGCCTGTGCGATCTGGAAATACAAGGGCGTCTCTTCGAACGTCTTGAATAACGAGGGCAAACTGGTCATCGAAGGCAAGTTTCAGGCATTTCGAACCCACAAAGGTGACATGCGCCAGAACGTGAGATACCAGCTGGCCCTGGTCAATCCAGAAACGAAACAACGCGTCTTCGATCGGCAGCGGCATGTCCAGGAATTTCGCGACACGATCGTCTATCTGGATACCTCGCTGCTCGATGAAGAGAACAATCCAGTCGACCTGATGAAAGATATTGTCCATAACGGCGAGTTGATTGTGGAAGTTTACTGCCGATCGGGCGGCCAGTTCCTGGGAATGGCCCGGCCCGACCTGTTTATTCGTTCTCGAGACGCGACGTTTGCAGCGAGCTTCTTCAAGGCCGTATTCACAATCTGGCTGATGATGGTGCTGATTGTCGTGTTTGCGGTGACGGTTAGTACTGCGGTGAAAGGGCCAGTGGCTTCGTTCCTGACCGGTGTGATCATTGTGCTGGGCGTGTTCGGTCGGACATTCATGCAGGATCTTCTCGATAAAAATGAGAAGGGGGAAGCGAAATGGACCGGTGGCGGTTTGTTTGAATCGATCTACCGCATCCTCACTCATATGAATCCGTCTGTGGAATTGCCAGCCGGGTTTTGGAGCCGGGCGGTCAAGGTCGTGGATTTTCCATTCATGCAATTCGCCGCTCGCTCGCGGTCTGTGATTCCTGATTTTGATTGCTTTCAGATGGCGAAATATGTGGCCAAGGGCTACGACGTGCCTTGGGATTCTGGGCTGCTCCCGGCCTTGATGCACACTTTGAGTTTCTTGATCCCCTGCATCGTTCTGGGCTGCTTCATCCTGCGGTCACGCGAATTGGA
>JAQGHT010001073.1 GCA_028291565.1 Planctomycetaceae bacterium
CCAAAGTGGTGTTGCCACAGGCGATTGACAATGATTCGCGCCAGCAGGGGGCCTGCGCCGTGATCCACGTCCGTCATCCAGTTGGCCAGCGCGACACGTGGCTCCGGGGCAGGGGGTTGGGCTGCTGGCGCTCCTGCAGCGGCAGGCGGCATTTCTCCTGTACGGCTCAGAACCTGCAACACGCCAGGATTGGCTTTCCCGTTCTTGTTGTCGACTTCGCCACGACGCAGCAGGAAGACATCCTGGCCCCCGGCGACCGTACTGTAAACTTCGGTGAGTGGCGGACGTGGTCTGGCGCGAACATGTGCGTCGAATGCTAGACGGACCGTTCGTGTTGCGTCGTCGAACTTACTAAACCAGCGAACCAGGGCCTCGCGACGTGTTTCCGGCACTGTATTGTTGTTGGCTGCCAAGATGGCCTTGATCTCTCCGAGATGCTGCGTCGTGATTTCACCGGCCCAGGTGGGGACTCCCGGTTCGGTGGAAATGGCGAGACGGAACCGACCGAGACCAGCGTCGGCCAGTTTCAATTCGAAAGTCAGCAATGTCCCGCCCGGGTAGCCCGGTAGTCCGCCTTCGATCTCGAAGATCGCGGCGTTGTCTTTTCCGCCATCCGCGTTAGCACGCCAGAAGGTACCCGGATTGTCGTCCACTGCATTCTTCAATGGTTGAGCCGGCTCTTCAAAGGCGGCAATGATTGGTTTCAGCTTCAGAGTGATGGGGGCATCTTTGCTTTGGGGATCCAAAGGCTTCGCAATGACCTTGAAATCACCGAGTGCAAAACTGCCATTGCCGTTGAGGCCTGGGCCTTTGCCCGGAAGCGTTTTCTCTGTCAGTGCATCCAGCCGAATTCCAGTGAGCTTCAATTGACCCGTTTGGGCCGTGACAATGTACTTGTCCCCATCCTTTCGCCGTGGACCCGTGAAAACGACCAATCCATCGTCTGCCGTTTTCATCCAGGTGTCTTCGGTCGTCACCGACAAGGCATCCAGAATTTGCCAGCGCGATTCGGTATCCAGTTTCGGCAGCGATTCTTGTTGCCATTTGGTGAAGCGGGCTGGCAATTCCTTCGTCGAATAATCTCGCCAGGCGACCAGGCGGACTTCCGATTCCTTCGCATGTTGTTCTATCGCGAGTTGTGTCGCTGCAGGATCGGGATCCAGGCTGAGTGAACCGTGCGACGTTTGGGCTAATGTCGCGGCGAGTGCATAGTAATCTTGCTGTGGCAACGGATCGTACTTGTGATCGTGACAGCGAACGCACCCCAAAGTCAGTCCCAGCATCGAGCCACCGACGGTCATCAGCATGTCGTCCAACTGATCGTATCGAATGCGTTCCACTGTTTTGGCGGTGATTTGGCCGGGATACGGGCCGGCGACTAAAAAGCCTGTCGCGGACGCCCCGACGTAGCCTGGTTTCAGTTTGTCTCCGGCCAGTTGCATACGCACGAATTCATCATAGGGCAGGTCGGCGTTGAAGGCTTTGATGACCCAGTCACGATAGTGATAGGCACCCGGACGGAAGCCATCGAATTCATAACCACCGCTCTCCGCGAAGCGCACAACATCCAGCCAGTGCCGCGCCCACCGCTCGCCGTAGTGTTCACTTTGCAGCAGATTGTCGATCACTTTATCGAACGCCTGTGGTGTTTCGTCTTTCAGAAAGGCCGAGACCTGTTCCGGGGTCGGAGGTAGTCCGATCAAATCGAAGTAGGCCCGCCGAATCAGTTTTTCTTTGACAGCGGGTCCATTAGGAGTCAGTCCAAGTTCTTCCTGCTTCGCACCCACAAACCGGTCGAGCGGAGTTTTGGCCCAGGCGGCATTCTTGATTTCGGGCGGAATGGCGGGTTTCAGCGGCTGGAAGGACCAGAATTTACGACCTTCAATCAAATCGATGACGCGAACTGGCTTGGCCGCCGGCTGACCAACTCGCGGATCGGCCGCACCCATGTCGATCCACTTCACGAAGTCGGCAATGACTTCGTCTGAAAGTTTGCCTGTTGGTGGCATCTCCAGGCCATCGTATTTGAGTGCCTTGATGAGCAGGCTTTCAGCAGCCTTTCCTTTGACAATTGCAGGACCCGTGTCGCCGCCCGTCAGCAAGCCCGAGGCGAAATCGAGATAGAGTTTCCCCTTCAACTTCTTGTTCTGTTCGGCCGCCGCGGAATGACACGAATAACAATGTTGTACAAGGACTGGCCGGATCTTCTGCTCAAAGAAATCGTCTCCCTTGGGTTGTTCTGTTTGAGCTTGCAGGCCTGCCGGAATCATAAAGAGCATTATGACCAGTGCGATTTGCCAACAATTGGGCAACCGCGTCGTCGTGTGTAAACTCAAGTCACGCATGGGATTCTCTTCGAGGAGCGCTAGAAAGAGGTCATGTTTGGAGGGCCGTCGTTCGGTAGGCAACTGGCAAATGCAGCAATTGGTTTTTCACCAGGACCGATCATATGCGAGTTGACTGATTATAGCTCCCCTTTTCACTCAATACCAACCGGATATCATAGAGTTCGCAATTTGCAGCAATCTGGCACGGCTCTCGGTCTGTGTGAACTATTTTAAGCAGGGCAGGTTTTCAACCTGTCAGTCAACAGAAAACTGACAGGTTGAAAACCTGTCCTACCAATGACTTCACAAGTGCTTCGTGTCGTCAATGATTTCCCGAACCCATTAAGGCCATTCCATGCATGAGGTTACGGAACTTCTGAAGTCGTGGTATTTGTTTCACAGGTCTGGGCAGATTGACAGTCAAGCCGGGGCAGGCTGGTTTTTTTATGCCTATGCCGATGAAAGTGACAGTCTGGTGCGAATTGGTGTGCAATGCCATTGGGCGGATGAAACGGGTCAACTCCAGACCTCCATAATTTGGAGTGAGCAGTCAGGAACTGACGTTTGACAGATGCGATAATTGTCGCTGCTACGAATTGGCGAACGTTCAATTCGATCGTCACGTTGCCCTGTCATTCGCGGGTGCCTCTTGCTGAACGAAATCAAGAAACCTTTGACTCGCTGGACCGAGCGTTTCTCCACGCCGAAGTAACAATCCCGAATCAATGGGTCTGACGTGTTCGACCAGTTCACGGACGTGGACATTCTGGCCGGCTGTTACGACACCGGACGGGAGCAGCGGAACAATAGCGACGCCCAGGCCTGCGGCGACCATCCTGACGACGAGGTCGGTTGTAGTCGCTTCCATTTCGACTCGGGGCGTGACGCCGGCTTGGGCGAAGGCTTCCATGACGTGCTGTCGGCCGGTGGATCCGCGTTCATAAAGAATCAGCGGTTGTTGCTGCAAGTCGAGCAACTGTATCGGACCGCGCTTTGCAAGTGGATGTCGGCGCGGCGTGATCAGACTCCAGTTCATGGAAAACAAGTGTCGAAAGCTGAGCTCCGGGGACAATTCATAAGGTGCGGCCACGCCGAACGACAAGTCAGGGTTAGTCAGCAAAGCGTGCTCGATGTCCCGCTCCGCGCGAACGCTCAGCCAGACTCGGATGCCGGGTTCCTCTTCGTGAAATCGCCGAATCACGTCAATCAGCAGATACGTTGCCAGATATTGACTGGATGCCAGGTGGACTTCCTGAACCGTAGTTGATTTCGTGCAGAGGTCGCGCAGTCCTGAGGCTGCCTCCAGAAGGCGTGTGACGTGTGGCAACAAAGCACGCCCTTCCCTGGTCAGAATGTCGCCGCGCCGGACGCCGCGTGCTTTGCGATAGACTTCCGCGCCGAGTTGTTCTTCCAGGGCAATCAGCCGATTTCGCACCCCCTGTTCTGTAATGAAAAGTGCTGCCGCGGCGGCGTGCAGGCTGCCGTGTCGAGCGACTTCGATCAGAGCGGCGAGTTGATCCGTAGACAATGAAAAGGGTGCCGGCATTTTTCTCTCCGCTTTTTAAAAACAACAATTTGTTGTGTGCTACGAACAATTTACCATTGTTACCTTCATCGAGATAGATTTAAAATTGCTTTCAGACGTCCGTGAATTGCAATGCTGGCGGTCGTCGTGGTGGTCGTGAACGATTTTTTTCGCGTCAGATGATTCCACTGATTCAAAGGAGCTGTGACATGTCTCAGAATTCGGACTTGTGTTGGGCCTCTCCGGTCACTCGTCGTTGCTTGCTGGTGGGGGCCGTCTTGCTGTTGGGGCAGGGGGTGAATTGGG
>JAQGHT010001152.1 GCA_028291565.1 Planctomycetaceae bacterium
CGCCGTCCAGACCGCACAAAACAAGGCTCTGTTGGATTTTGTTAAACAGCATGCCGACGAACTGGACAAGCCGCGTCTGGCTGCAATCCAGAAGCACGCGCCCAAACTGTTTTCCGACTGGTTGACACATTTCACCGAGAAAACTGCCATGGTCAACCAGGCTGAACATCGCGACCACGTCATTTTCCCATCACTCGTGACGGGCGTGGGCTACCACCTGGAGGCCTCGGTCAAGGGGACTCGGTATCCCTGTGTCTACGAAGACGGCGAAGGCGGGATTTATTTTCTGCTTCCCAACGCCACGAAAACGTTCACGATGCACGGTCGCAGCCTTGCGGGCGGAGGCTCATTCCCCGCCAACTTCACCGTCCATGTCGAGGGTACCAAGGAAGCGCCTGCGACGTCGAAGAAGAAGTCACAGGGCAAGACCAAGGAAGAACGAGAGGCGGAAAACCAGGGGATGAATCCTGATCTCCATAAGCCGAAATCAGATCCCAACAAGGACATGTCGGCCCCAGATTCCGAAGCAGCTGCATTGAAAGGCGGGCTGGGTAATTTGCTGGCTCCAGGCAGCCGGGCTTCCAACACCAAAGCGAAAACGCCACGTCAAACGAAAATGGAAATGATGGACGACGCCGATATGCCCGACGATGCCATGCCCGGTAAACCCAAGAGCAAATCAGCCATGCCCCTAAAAGGCGACAAGACCAAAGACGGGATGATGAAAGGCGAAATGCCTGAGGACGACGGGGAAATGATGGAGAAGCCCAAGGTAAAAGCCAAGAAATAGCGGGGAATTGATTTTTCATGAAAGTAGGAATTTTCGCCGATACCCACGACCATCTCGACAATATCCGTCTGGCAGTCGCCCGATTCAATGAGGCCGGAGTGGAGCTGGCGTTGTTTGCCGGCGATCTGGTGTCCACATTCTCAGTTCCGCCGCTCAGAAACCTCAATGCTCCGCTGGTGGCCTGTTACGGCGATAATGAGGGAAACAAGTTAGGCTTGCAGTCCGGATTCGGATTGGTCGGAAAACTGTCTGAGCCTCCCGTTTTTGTCACGACAGACGACGGCACCCGCTTTGTCCTCACTCACATGAAGCGACAGTTACGCGCAGTGACTGCCGACTACGACATCGCGGTTTTCGGACACACTCACAAACCCCGGATTGAGTCCGACACTCAAGGACGATTGCTCATCAATCCCGGCGAAACGAGCGGTTGGAGCTTCGGCCGCCCAACGATCGTGCTCCTGGAAACAACCACGCGTGAGGCCACAATTGTCGACTTGATCGACCGGCCGGCAGGCAACAATCACGAGAAATGATCGCCCCGACCTCAGACCCGCGCGGCCTGCAAAATCCATCAGGGGCGCGGATCATCTCCAAGAATCTTAATGATTCGCTTTGCCAGATGTTCGTTGATTTCACGATGTCGAGGAATAGGTTGCGAGATTCCAGTCGCAGGATTGGAGTACCAATCGTGCTTCGAACCATGCCGAATCAGGATGCAGCCCAGATCCTCGACGGCCTTAATAAGGTCGGCTCTTTTCAAGGCAACACCAATTCTTCGACCTTGCGAATACCCGGTATTGTTCCACTTGTGACGTCCAGGAACAGGTCTTGAAGATTGTCTTTCAGATCTTTTAGCGTTTCACCTTGGGTCCAATAATCAGGATACTCCTGCAGGTATCCCAGCCATCCGCCAGCCTCTTCCCATACTACGATCTTGATGACTTGCATAAGCGTGACTCACTCGGATTTTCAATCGAAAGCGTTGTTACGTCCAGGACTGAAGGAGTTTTTCTACTCGTGGCTGACTAAATCACTTGTACCGTGGCTGCTCAATAACGGTTTGTTCGCTCCATTTTTTTCGCGGCCGTTTCGCCAATCCGGTTTGGGTGTTCAAATTTCACATTTGGCCGACAAGCCTTTACGAAACTTCCACCCGATTGACCAACCAAATGACCAACCAAATCTGAAGTTTGAACACCCGACCCCAATTTCACGGACCCTGCTGCCCAAGTTTAGCGTCGGGCTTGTACCGCGACTCCGACCACTTGTGAGTTCGAGACGTCGTTCCCGAATGCCTCGTATTGATTCAACGCCCAGACCACCTTTTTGGTCTTCGGATCAAGTTCGATCAACTGAGGATTCTCGGCTCCTGCGTGACAGTTGCCGATGACATAGTGCCCGTTGGGCAAGACTTCTAAAGTTGTGACCCAGGCCAAGGTAATTCCGGGTAGATCCTTTTGAGCAACCTGCCAGACGATTTTCTTCTCTGGGGTGACCTGTAGAACACTATGTCCATTGCCGGTGGCGATGAGTGTATCGCCATTCTCTAATCGCACTGCGGAAAAACATTTGTTGCCCCAGGCATCGGGGCCATGACCACCTCGTGGTTCCTTGCCAAAGAGCGGGACCTCATATTCCCAAACAAGATCGCCCTTGTCGGAATACTCGCGGACAAAGCCATCACCTTCGTGGCAAACCAGGTAGTGCCCGTTGGACAGTTTTCGGGCGAGCCGCGTGTCAGTATGCGGATGGGGGTGATTGACTTTCAGTTTGATTTCTTTCAGCAGTTTCCCGTCTCGGTCGACTTCGATAATTCTCCCAACGCCGGATTCGGCGATCATGACCCGGCCGTCAGACAATGGTTGAAAAGCATGGACTTCCACAGGCTTTCCCTGATTGCCGTTTTGTGTCGCGGAATCATACGACCAGACGACTTTCTTCGTGATCGGATCCAATTCAGAAACTTTCGCTCCACCCTGCTGCACCATGATATGTCCATTCGGCAGCACATGAATGTCATGGATTCCACCCCAAGGCATTTCCCACTGCACTTTGCCGCTTGGATCAAGACTTGCAAGCCTTCCTTTCCCTTGCAACAACACCTCCTGTTGCGCCGAGACTGGCAAAACGAACAGTAGATTCAATACAAAGACCGCAAGACAGGCGAAACGCATAGAAAATCCTTGGAGAGCGATTCCAAATCAGAGTTTCAAAAATCAGTCGTAGCGACTCAGAAACTGACGGCGGGCTTCTTCGGAGCCGCGACGGCGCCTGGTTTGGCTTCTTCCGTTTCACCTTCGGCCTTTGCGGTCGCCACGGTCTTTTGTTTGACAATCTGACCGTCTCGCAGTGGTTGCGATGTCGAAACAATCACCTCGTCATCGACTGCAAACGCACCGGCAACAAACAACCGTTCGGCTCCCATCTGCGTCAGTTCCTGAACTGGGACATCACGCACAATTCCTTGCCGCAAGACCTGGACTTTGCGCACCCCTTCGGGAGTATTTTGTAACGCGATGGTCGGAATGTGACCAAATGCCTGTTGCGGAATCACTTTGGTGAACACGGACTGGCCGGCGAAGAATTCATTTTTGGGATTCTCGACTTGTACCACGGCCGTCGCCAGATTGTTGATGAGGGTCCGCAATGGCTCAAACGATCGATCGGCCGGCAAAATGACCTGGACTTTCGCTTTGACGGGTGTCTTCTCAATGGAGATTTCAATTTCGGCTCCGGCTTTCACCTTCGACCGATCTACGGGAACTTCAATCGTCAGCGTCGTTGAATCAATCAGCGTCAGCAGTCGCTCACCAGTCCGTACGAACTGGCCGGGAACGACGTCTACTTTGAGCACTTCGCCGACGAACGGCAACTTGATCGACACCCGGTTGAGCTGTAGTTCGGCCAATTTCAGATCTGCATCGGCAGCGGCAATATGGGCATTCGCCAACTCTTCCAGGTCGGCCTCTTTCTTGCCTTGAGCGATCTTCAGTTCGATCTTGGCGGCCTGCAGGTGGGCCTTGGCTCGCTCAAGAACCAATTTCTGGTTATCGTCATCCAAGCGGATGGCTTCAGTCTGCGCGAGTGCTTTCGCCCCTGGTTTGACCAGTACCTGCCGCACAATTCCGTCGGCCGGAGCCGTGATCTCCAGGAGTTTCACCGGTACGGTACGGAGCGGTACCTGGTAACCTTTCGGATCAGACACGACAATCGGCTCGCGTTTGATCGTGACATCCTGAGCCAACAACCACGAGGATTGAAGCAGGATCAAACCGATAAATGCCAGTTGTCCAAACATTGCGGAACGGGGAGTCTTCACAACAACTGCTCCTCAGATTGTGCTTTTCAAAGTCGGCCCACCAGATCCTTCAGTATATCGTTGTTCCCGGCGATGAGAAGTTCTGATGCCACTCCTGTGATTCGATTGCCGACCTGATTCATTGATCATGCCACAAAAAAATCTGAAAACCTGTCTGTTTGAAGCGTGTGTGCTGGAAGCCCGCGCCAAAAAGCCGGGAAATGTCCATCCAGAAGCGTCCTTTGACGACTTGACCTATTCGGACTTTGTGGAATCCGCTCTGGCGGTACAGGACACCCTGTTAGAACCGCGAAATTCTGGCATCGGACAACTCATTTTTGATGCTATTCAGGCCACCCAAAAAAGACTGAGGCGCAAGACTAACCCCAATCTGGGCATCGTGTTGCTGCTCGCTCCACTGTCAGCAGTCCCGCGACAAATCCCATTGCAAGAGGGCATCGAAGCAATCCTGGCCGGCTTGACGGTTCAGGATGCAAACCAGGTCTATTCGGCAATTCGCCTGGCCCATCCCGGGGGTCTGGGAAAAGTGGATTCGGCTGATATTTCTGACGCCCCTGTCATTTCTTTACGTGATGCGATGCGGTTGGCCGCTGACCGCGATTCGATCGCATCGGAATATTCCACCGGGTTCCAAATCATCCTGCAGACAGCTGTTCCGTTTCTTGCGGAGTGGCCCGATTTTGAACATGACTGGGAAAACGCGATTCTGCACCTCCAATTCCTATTGATGCAGCGATTCCCCGACACTCTGATTGCCCGCAAATGCGGGAAAGAAATCGCAGATGAATCTGCGGCCAGAGCGGGACAAGTTCTGCAACTTGGAGGTACCAAATCCGAACCTGGGCGAGCGGCAGCGCGTCAATTGGATGCCTGGTTACGGGCAGATGGTCACCGCCGTAACCCGGGAACAACCGCCGATCTGATTGCCGCCTCACTATTCGCCGCCGGAAGGGATGGTATGATCAATCTCTCCGCGGCTTTCCAACAAAGCCAACATATCGAAACCTGAAAATCTTACGAAAAACGAAATGCGGATCGCATCCATCGAAGTTGAAAACTTCAAATCG
>JAQGHT010001164.1 GCA_028291565.1 Planctomycetaceae bacterium
TGTGTTGTCAGGTCGGGTGTCGCTTCTGTCGCCTCTGCCAAGGCTTTCTGGGCTTGATCCGCAGTGATGAATTTTTCTCGAACGAGAAGCTTGGCAAACTGCTGGCAGTCGCCTGGCCATTCAGAAAGCGGGATCTTTTCGAGACAGGCGCGAAGATCCTGTTCGGATTTCACGCCGGTATCTGTCAGCCGCTTCAAGAACTGTTCGAGGGATACGGTCATTTTCAGGAGACTCGAGTATCTTCATGGTCGAAGAATTGGGGTCGGGTGTTCAAATTTCACATTTGGTCAAAGGAGAGCTGGAATTATCGAGTGATTGACTCAACGAAGTCTCAAATCCCTCATGCGTTTTTCACGCTAAATCTGAAGTTTGAACACCCGACCTCGGCCCCACTGGGCACTTTTTGCCGAACCCCTGAATGCAAAGCTCGACATTGAGAGCTATATCATATCCAATCTTCTGTGCTCGCGTGGATGGGTGCAAAGACTCCCTAAAGGAGGGGCAACCAATAGTCTCGAATTGAACATTCAGATTCGCTCCAGAGCCGATCGGAGTTCCTCGAAGCAATCCTCGGCGATGAAAGAGATTCTTCCGAATTCACCACGGCAGACTAGCCGAGGCCCTGCCACACTAACATCTGAAGCAGAATTATCGTAGACAAAGAATCGCGTCGCATGTCGCAAGTACCAGTCGAGTTTCAGCAAAGAGTCTTGCCAGCGTTTTGTGATTTTGTCTGCAGGAACTCCATGTCCACCTCTCGAAACCCGTCTCGCGACGCGTTCGATCGCGATTTCCGGAGACGCAAGGGCGACATAAATGATTCCAAGGGAACCGCCAAGTTCAATGACTCGCACTACGAGGGCTCGATATTTGTCGGTACTCAAAACCGTCTCAATTCCGATCTGTTCGCCGTTCTCCACGGCATGCTCCAGTTCGGCCGAGACCTCGTTGGCAGATGTCTTGAACGCTTCAAACTGGATTTCCTGAGGAGCATCCGCGAATCCCTGGTAGCCCAATGCAATCAGTTTGGACTTTGTGCGATCATCCGGATTGAGAAATCTGACACCGGACAATAATTGCTTGATTTTCAAGCGTTGTACGCCGGTCGTTTTGCCTGCCCCATTCGGCCCGGCCACGATCCACAAGGTCGGCGGCATGGAACATTATTCCTGTTCGCAAAGAATTGCTGATTTGACGGCTTCTTGAAAACATGCCGTCAGCTCCGTCTCAAACTCAGGTCGCATGTACTGCTCAAATCCCGGGGCGACGACCAGCTTGAGGGGCGATTTTGCGTGAGGAACATTGGGTGGCAATTGCTGCTGTATTACTTCGTCCAGTTTCTCCTGGAATCGCACGGAAGTAGACGCTGATACTTGTCGCAAAAGCTTCAACATTTCGGCGTCGAACGAATGAGATTTCTGAGCAGCCTTTAAGCGGCGGCGGTTGTTCAGAATCCGAGTCCTTAAGAGTCGATTGACACGAGATAGTCGGACAGCGAGAGTCGACACGGGCAGTCGCTTTTGTGTGTGCGCTATTAACATATTAGAGTTCCAGTCTACGGACTATTCCCCGTGATCGTAGAATTCCCCGTCGCCGGACCGAGGGCCCTGCACTATCCCCGCTTTGACCAATTCCGACATCACTCGATAGATAGTCGAGCGGCTGACTCGATGGCCGTCTTTGGGTTGCGAAAGACGCTCCACGAGTAGCTCGATTTCAAATGGCTCGTGATTCGCGAAGACTTCATCCACAATGAGGCCTCGCTCACGAGTCAACCGCCGGGGCATGGTTTGTGTCTCCAGCCACGCTCGAAATCGCTCTTTCGGCGTCACTTCAGTCTCCAAGAGACCATTAAATCATATCCAGCTTGCGATGCCCGCGTGAAGGGGGCCTGCTGCAGGCGGCGCAGATTCCGGAGACTTCCAGCCGATGCCCTTCCATGCGGAAGCCGTATTGAGCGGCGACCTGCTGCAGGATTTCGTTGAGTTCCGGGTTCTGGAATTCGGTCAATTCGCCACACTTCTTGCAGATCAGATGATCATGCTGCGGGTAACCGTAATCGTGTTCATAGATTTCGCGGTCATTGGAGCGGGCCACTTTGCGTAGCAGGCCCGCTTTTTCCAATTCCGCCAGGGTTCGATAAACCGTTGAGCGACTGACCCGGTTGCCGTCTGTCCGCTGTGAGAGCCGCGCCACCAGTTGCTCGGCGTCAAAATGCTCGTGACTGGCAAAAACCTCGTCCACGATGATGGAACGCTCACGCGTCAGTCGCTTGGCCTGCGTCCCCAAATACTCGCGAAACCGGTCTGGTGGGGTGACATCGACGGCAATCGCGGACAATTCTTTCACGGCATCCTCAAATTAATCATCGCTCAAACCGTAGGCATCCAGGAAGCGATCGAGCGCCGCGTCCAGCTTTTCGTCGGTATCGTAGACACCTTCTGCGATTTCCTGTTGAATCTGCTGAATTCGTTCCATCCGGACATTGGCCGTCTGGCTCAATTCATCCATGGCCTGTGCCGCCGATGAAATCTGCACTTCATCTTGCGGTGCCAGAGCACTGGTAGCCGGAGTCTCAATGTCTTGTGCCGGACGAACTCCACCCAGCGGTTGAGCCCGACCGACACCGCTAATGCCGTTCACGTCCATGTGGTCGTTCTCCGTTCCGGTACATCTCGGGCCAGTAAATTCCGGGCCGCTACACACCGGACTGCCACAGTTCGGTGTTATGCCTTTTGAGACCAGAATTGCATCGATTTCGGCGTCGAATTCTGCATCTGCGTCGTTTCCTTCCACCGAATCGGTTTCGTGAGCATAATCATAACGCAAAACAAAGGAACGATTCAACCGGGGTTGTGCTAAAGTAGGCATGGCAATATCCACAAATCAGAGCGAGCAAGTGGCTGGCAGGTACACGCCGTGCAGCCAAGCGGCGGAGGGATGCACTGTCCCACGTCAACATGCAATGGTCCCGGGAGTTACGCAATGCTAGCGCAACTCGATACCGAAACAATGGTTCGGGCGATTTTGTGCGATTCAATCCTGCGGGCCCAGATTCCTGGTTTTCGTGACCGTCAAAGCCACGTCGCAGTGGATCGCATCCCCGATCCCATGACGTCCTGCCTACCAAGAGTTATCGGCTGAAGTGACCCGAACGTTGAATCGTCTGTGAAGATTCGCGACCCCGATCCGGACTTCGGCCGATTGGTAGCACCTTTTCCGGTCCTGCCGTAAAGCACTGGAAGAAATCGAGTTGTGATTTGTCAAACAAAATTCGCAGTCCCGGACAAACTTCTCGACAGTCCATCCGCTGGTCGATTCGAAGAAGAGAGTTGTAGCACGAACACTTGGCAAATTTTTCAAACTCACGCAAAAAAAAAGGACTGGGAATTTGACTTCAAGCATGCTGTGTTCCGGCATTATGCTTCATTCAGAATTCGATGCATGTTTTACAAGACGGCAGAATTGCCATAAGCAATATCGCGAGGCTTTGGATGTTGGCGGCAAGAATGGAAATTGCTCAGAATTTTCTGAAATTGTCAGAAAACGAACTCGAAAACGATGGAAACCGCTGAAAAACATGTCCTGCGGTCGTTCGCGTAACCATTCCGCTGTGACGAACCAATACTGATATAATACTGAGAGCCTATTTGAGAGCTGCCTTTTCTCTCTCGACTTTTCGGTATGTCCTGAAGACCGAACCGCTTACCATTCCTTTGAATCCACCCTACCCCAGGACGAACTTGTGCGAACTGTTGCTTATTTGACAAT
>JAQGHT010001186.1 GCA_028291565.1 Planctomycetaceae bacterium
GTCCTTCTCCGAGAGAAACGGTAGCATGACACCTCAGGAATTCGACGCAACTTTGCCAGCGATTTTGGGTGGCCAGCCGATTCGTGCTGCGGGGCCGCCAGACTGGCCTCTTAAGGAAGCGGCGATCCAGCAGGCTTTACTTTCAACTTGGGAATCAGGTGACTGGGGACGATACCACGGAGACAACACGAAACGGCTGATTGACCGAATTTCTCGATTGTTGCGGGTTGAGCACGTATTGCCCTGTTCCAGCGGAACGGCGGCTGTGGAATTGGCGTTGCGTGGTATGCAGGTTGGGCCTGGCGATGAAGTCATTTTGTCCGCGTATGACTTTAAAGGAAATTTTCAGGATATCTTAGCGCTGGGTGCGACACCGGTGCTGGTGGATCTTGATCCGCGCACCTGGCAACTCGATCCACACGAGCTCACGGCAGCGGTCTCCTCCAAAACCAAGGCCATCATTGCCTCGCATTTGCATGGAGGTGTGGTCGCCATGCCCGAAGTAATGGAGTTTGCCCGCGCGAAACAGATTCCCGTGTTGGAGGACGCCTGTCAGATGCCGGGGGCCGTGGTCGCTGGGAAGCGTGCTGGTACCTGGGGTGATGCCGGAGTCTGGAGCTTTGGAGGCAGCAAACTATTGACCGCCGGACGCGGCGGTGCGGTCTTCACAAACAATGGGGAAATCGCTCAGCGGATCCGATTATGGACACAGCGCGGAAACGACGCCTATCCCTTGTCAGAATTGCAAGCCGCAGTGTTGTTGCCGCAACTCGAACGATTGGAAGAACACGAACTGCGTCGTTGGGAGAATGTGGAAAGGCTGCGTATTCACTTTTCGGCCTTGGGCGGACTTGTCCCGTTTCCAATACTGCTGACCGAGTCGCGGCCGGGATTCTACAAGCTGGGCCTGCAATATGAATCGCAGGCGTTTGGAATGTCTCGGGACCGTTTCGCAGTTGCGATGCGATCCGAAGGAATCGCGCTCGATGCAGGATTTCGAGCGTTGCACAAGATCCATTCGAAACGACGGTTTCGAACCGTCGGCGCGTTACGCGAAGCAGATCGAGCCGATGAGTGCATTCTTGTGCTGCACCATCCGATTCTGTTGACAGAATCGCCCGTCGACCTGCAGCAAATCGTCCTGGCCGCTGGACGAATTCGCCAGCACGCGGAACAAATCGCAAAATAGCGGAAAGGCTGGTCTGCCAAGCCTCGTTTTTGCCTTTCAGCCAGTCCCGTCCGAGACGACAGATCCATTTCTCGCGTGCTGTCAGGTGGCCATTTTCAGAATTCGTTTGATATTGATTTCCGGGCCATCGTCTATCGTGCATAAGGAACTGCGCCGAGTGACTTCAAAACCTGACGGCAGGACTTCAACGTTGCTATCACCTCGTTTCGCGGATCAAATCGCGAGTCGCTCGTAGCTCTTGCGCCAAGCCGTGAATCAGCCGGTCGGGTGATACGGCGACCGTTGGTGCGTCGGGGAAAACTTCCCAGGTGTAAGTCTCGACTTCTAAATGAGGCGCGTAGTTCAGGGCTAGTACTTCTGCAAGAGCCTGCTTCAATTGAGGACGCGTTGTGCTCAATGGCCCCAGATGATCCGCATTAACTGGTACGTGAAAATGGATCCGCCAACTCTCCGCGGCCAGGAATTCCGCGGGCGGATTCAAAGCGAGTTCCGGTGTCAAATCGATCCATCGGGGATGGGAACCGGATCGAGCACTGGCAATGGTCTGATGCAGATAACGAGGCTCGGCGTACTGTGCCAGGGCTGTTCGACCCGCGACATTGCTGGCCGGGTCGTCCAGTTGAATTGCACAGGTAATGTGGAGTTTGTGAATTCGAATCTCGGCGTCCTGCAACTGACGGAAGCAAGTGGGAATGTCTTCGTACTCGACCGCCTGATGACAAACGTCGAAGCACAGACCCAGGTATTCGTCGGCCAGATGACGAATCCCTTCTCGATCTGCCCGTTGTCGCAGCAACGCGAAGAAGTCAACGGTTTCCGGGATCGTTTCCAGAACACAAAAAGGTTCCGGTTCAATGGCAAGACAAACTCGGCGGCCGGTTGCCTGATAGATTTGCTCCAACTCGCGCGCCAGTTGCAGCAATTCAACGCAGCAGCGGTCCAGGAACTCTGGCGGATGCGAAAATCCCTTAAAACCCAGAGGCACCGTGGAAATACTGCCATCGATACCGGCTGGCAGCAATTCGGCCAGAATTCTGGCACACGAGACGGTATATTCGCGACGTGACACTTGCGTCCAATCGGGCAGATAGACCTGCTCCTTCACTCGCGTCCCGTGGAAATCACCGTACGGAAACGCATTCAACGTATAGCACGTCAAATCCAATCGCCGCAATTCATCAGCCAGTCGGCGGACTCCGTCGGCCTGAGCGAGCAATTCCTGAATGACCGGTTGAGCCAGCCATAGACCGGCCGCCAACGGGTGGCCAAACTCCTGCCGCGCGGGGACGGTGAACTGAGCCAGCCCGCTCATAACATCCGCGACAGTCCTTCCTGGATGGACGTTGGTGCAATAACTGAGCGGCAATTCGGAAAATGACATGTTGTTTCTCTGTAGGACAGGTTTTTATTCCGCGCTAACCTTGCATGTGCCGGTAGTTTTACTGGTAATCTCTGGAGATTTGCCTGTTAACCGACACTCTCAAAGTTAAACCGCTCTAACCTGTCCGGATTCCAGGATCGGACAGGTTGAAAACCTGTCCTACATTTCCAATCTATTTCGCACTTTGGCAAACATCGAGTATAATGCCGGTTGCT
>JAQGHT010001196.1 GCA_028291565.1 Planctomycetaceae bacterium
GGTTTTTCGGTATGGGGGCAACCTTTAAGAAGAACCCGAGAGAACTTTGGAGTACCAGTGGGCTTACACCCACGGCTCGCCCGACTGTTTGGCAGTGTTCGTAGAAAACTCGGGTGATTACGAGGCTCGTATTACCCAAATTACAGCGTTTATTGAAGGAGTGAGACAATGTCAGAACAAGTGCTGTCCATCATTCTTGCCGGCGGTAAAGGAACTCGACTGGAACCCTTGACGAACGACCGCGCCAAACCGGCAGTCCCGTTCGCGGGCGCGTATCGGATTATCGATTTTCCGCTGTCGAACTGCTTTAATAGCGGTTATTTTCAAATATTAGTCTTAACACAATATAAATCTCTCAGCCTCTATCGGCATTTGGATATGGGCTGGAAGTCAGTCCTGCCGCGGGAGCTGGGGGCATACCTGGAGGTCGTGCCTCCGCAGCAACGGATTGAAGATGAATGGTATCGCGGAACTGCCGACGCCGTTTATCAGAATATCTATTCCATCGATCATTCCCGGTCGGATTATGTCTTGATTCTGGCGGGTGACCACATCTATACGATGGATTATCGCGAAATGGTGCGATTTCATATCGAGAACCGAGCCGATGTGACGGTCGGAGCGTACCGCGTGCCGATTGCCGAAGCGGCGGGGCAATTCGGAGTGATTCAGATTGCCCGTGATCAGCGGGTGGTTGGATTTCAAGAGAAGCCACTGAATCCCACTCCGATTCCGGGTGACGCCGGCCACACCCTGGCATCAATGGGAATTTACGTCTTTTCGACATCTTTCTTAGTTGATACGTTGTGTCGCAATGCCGGACAGCCCAATTCGGGTCATGACTTTGGACATCACATCTTGCCCGCGATTTATCCAACCCAACGTGTTTTCGCGTACCCCTTCAGTTCGCCCGGCAATACGGCATCCTATTGGCGGGACGTTGGAACATTGGACGCCTACTATTTAGCGCACCGAGACTTGCTCAATAGTTCACCACCGCTCGATCTTTATAATCGTGACTGGCCGATTCGAAGTTTCCGGCCGAACTTGCCGCCGCCTGTGGTGTTGTCCAGCAAATGCATGCACAGCCCGTCCTGTTCGGGTACGGAGCAGGGCGTGCGCGATAGTCTCATTTGTCCCGGGACCAAGATCGACCACGCAGAAGTCTCTGAATCAATCATCGGCTATGACACCAGGATCGGGCCTCGCGCCGTGATCGAAGAGTGCATTCTTCTCGGTGGAATCGAGGTCGGTAGCGGGGCTCATGTGCGGCGGACCATTATTGATAAACACGTCAAGATTCCCGCTGGAGCCCGTATCGGTTTTGATCCCGAAGAGGACCGCGCGAACGGATTCACCGTTTCCGAAGCCGGCATTACAGTCGTGCCGCGAGGCCGACGCGAGCATTAAACAAATACAGGCACTCCAGTGGAGTGCCTGTTTCTGAAAACTAATGCCAAGGGAGCGCGAGTCACTGATTTGACAAATCGGCTCCACTTGGCATCAATGTGTTGATCTCACGCCATTGACATCGCTGAGCAAATTGGGAATTCAGATTAGGGTCGCAGCTTCCAGCCCAGGACGAATCCAATCCCCAGGCACCACAATGCAATGGTCTCAGGTTTGGACTTTGCATATTCGCAGAAACCTTGGAATGCTGCGTCGCAAACGTCTTTCAATTCAGCCATTTGCTTCGGACCGGAGTCCTGTTGCGAATTTTGAGCGTTCATCTTTTGCGACTCGGGTAAAGTCTTGGTAACCATGATATCACCTTGTAATTCTCTTGTGAAATCGGAATTGGACGTCTGAATACAAATCCAAATCCGTGATTATTCAGCATAGATTTTAGGCACCGACAGACAATTCTGGACGACCATTGTGGGCCAGATTATCCTCCGGGCGTCCGCAGAACGTTGGCGAAACACCCGAAGTTTCGGATCAGCTCGGCTTTAGACTTTGCGAACGAAATGCGCGGCGTTCGCAGCTGATTCTTGACAACCTGCAAACAAATTGCCGTCGCGATGACTCCGACGATTGTCACGATAAATAGCGACAATGACACGGACAATCCGAACAAATCATGCAGCGCCCAGCCGATCGCATGAAATAAAACCATCAGGGATGCCGTTCCGCAGGCGCCCGCTCCCAGAAGCACCCACAGCGGTTGTAGCAACCGCCGGGCGCTCTGTGAACATTCGACTTCGAACAGTTGCAACTGCAATTCCAGCAGTTTTACGGAATCGATAGCCACGCCACCGATTTCGCTTGCTGCGGCCTGAACAGGGGTCTCTGGAATGACGACGGCCTCTTCCTGGCTGGCAGGCAGTTCCACGGCAACGCCGACTCCATCATCCTCTAACGGTGAATCCAGGTCGAGTGGCAGGCGTTCAGACATGGGTGTTATCGCCGTTTCAGCAGCAGCCCCAGAGTCAAGCCAGCTGCCAGCGCCACTCCCAGGGCCAGTACCGGGTTCTCGATAATCTTGCGTTCGAGTTGAGATAGCCATTTCGATGCTTCCCGTTGGAGGTCGGCCGACATCTCGACAGCGCCTTCTTCTAAACGCTGGGCGGCGGCCGCCGTGCTTTTATATGCTTCATCAGCAAATCGATGGTTCATGTTATGGTCCTAAATCAAGGGTCTGATCAACAGGGCTGCCGGGGTAATCGTCGGGCACATCCCGCTGAGGATTTGGCGCGGCGGTCGACGTCATCATTTCTGTCACATAACCCGCCGCGAAGCGCACGGCCGCACTGACAGCCAGTGTCGCCAAGGTCCCAAAGATTCCACCACCGGAGCTGGCGGGATTAACAGCAGCGACCTGCGGCACTGGTCTTGAACGGATCGCCGG
Source organism: Planctomycetaceae bacterium (assembly GCA_028291565.1). Classification (GTDB taxonomy): domain Bacteria; phylum Planctomycetota; class Planctomycetia; order Planctomycetales; family Planctomycetaceae; genus JAKFVC01. The sequence continues at coordinate 2,849 of JAQGHT010001196.1, forward strand.
TGCGAATAAATATCCGACGGCAAATGCGATGCCTGCTGAAGTCAGCGGTGCCGATCGGACATAAGCTTGCCAGTCGAACACGTTCCGCATGTCCACATTCAGGCGATCGATATCGCCATCGAGCTTATCGCGAACCTGGTCCATTTCTTCGCGGACCTGGTCCATCTGCTCTAAAATCTCTTCTTCTCCGGCTTCGCCAGGATCATTCGCATCGCTACTCATTACCCACCTCCAGCCCTTGTTTCGTCCGCCGCAATTCCTTGGTAAACGATACCAAAGCCACCTCGTTTATCGGGAACGCAACACTAATCCGACCGTCAGGCCGGCAATCATGCCAGCAGCGAATGTGAAGAGCAGTGATTCGACCGGGCGTGCCTGAACCAGTTTGCTGGTCTGTTCTGCGCCCGACTTGATCGAGTCACCGACGACCTTGGCGCCGTCCATGACCTGTTCAGCGCCTGCCTGGACTACGTCACTGGCTTGTTTGTATCCGACTTGAACTGCGTCAGCGGCCTGCTTGTACAGGTTTGCGCCTTCGTGAACGCCGGCGTTGAGATAGGCTTGAATCGTTTCTTTGGCTTCGCCAGTGGTCCGTTGAATTGCACCGACGAGTGACTCCATGCTCCCCTTGGCTTGTTCCAGGGTGTCGTCAGTCATTTGGCCCCACTTGGATCGAATCCGGCCCTTGAGGTCGTTCCAGTTGCCAGCAACGGCTGTTGCGTTTGCCATGATGTTCTTCCTTGTGCAGAGTTTTCTGAACTGCCGTCCGTTCGCACCCTCGTGCCACGGTGGTCACGCCGTCAGGACGCGACGAAAACGGTTGTTCGTATTCTGCTTAGGCAAGCCGCGTGCCACTCGCTTCAGAAACATCGGAAACGCGTCGACAATCTGAACTTGTGGCCAATTTCGTAAAAACAGCGTAATTTCCGCTGTAAAAGTAGTGTGATTTCAGATTTGACCATGATCGGTATGGCCGCAGTTTGGTCGTCCAGCGTTCATGAGTTTCCGGATCTCGTAGGACTTCAATTCTTAGCTTTATAGTGCTACTTCAGAATGATTTCATGTGATGACATGCTTCATGCGTGAGAAATCCGATATTCAATGACTGAATTCGACACTTTTCGCCGAACTTCCGTGCGTTTTGATTCAGCAACATGGGATTTTTCATCAATTCAATGACTTCCGCGGCGTGTGTGCGATTCATTTGAGATTTGAAATCTGAGATCTCAAATCTCAAATGAATCGACGACCAAGGGACTCGAAATACGCCGATCAACTACGGAAGAATTGGCGAAAAGTGTCTTGAATACGCAGAGTGATGCGTCGCCCGAAGTGCCATCAGCTGCAGAAATCTGAGAATCTTATCACGGCATGGTTTTCGCTTGATTATCCTTCTGGAATGTGATTCAGGAGCTTCTGCCAGGAGCGGCGACTTGCAGCACCAGGATTCGTGCGTAAAAGCAAATGCGGGACATCGGGAGACAAAACTATGCAATTATTGACACGATTCAAGAAGTTGACGTTTGCTCTCATGGGAGTTCTAGCGTTGGGGGTTGTTGTCTCTTTGAATCAGGCGACGCTCGCGCAGCGGCCGATTACTGGGCCGACAGTTGCGGAACGACAGGGGCCCGAAGTCGCCCCTCCGAAACGTGATTTTGGAGACATGTCGATTGCGTTTCGCAATCTGGCGCGACAGGCATTGCCCAGTATCGTCTCGGTCGATGCAATGAGCTGGCCCACGAGGGCTTGCCAAGGCCCCATGTCGCGACACACATTGGGGTCGGGCTTTGTCGTTGATCCCGCCGGCAGGATTTTAACCAGCAGTCAGCTCGTATTTGGCGCGGATCGAGTCAGAGTTCGGTTGCGAGACGGTTCTGAATTCATGGCCAATAGCGTTCGCATGGATCCGCGGAGTAATGTCGCTGTTTTGCAGATCTCACCGATCGCCAACTTGCCCGCTTTACCTTTGGGTAACAGTGACACCATGCAAGTTGGCGATTGGGTGATGGCGCTCGGTCGAGATTCGCGGCTGAACCCGACGAGCACGACGGGGACAATCAATTCTGTAGTACCCGGGCCAGGTGTCTCTCGGGGCGAAGACTTCTTTCAAACCAGTGCCGCCTTGAATCCAGGAACCGGTGGCGGCCCCCTGTTGAATCTGAACGGCCAAGTTGTCGGCATCAATACCTCGGCCTCACACTTTGATGAGGAACTCGACAGAACGGGGTTCGCAGTACCCAGTAACCTCGTTGGCTGGTCGAGTCAACAACTGATGAACAATGGCGTGGTCAATCGAGGCATGCTGGGGGTCACAACTCAGCCCATGAGTCCGAGCCTGGCCAGGCAATTCAATGCTCCATTGGGTGAAGGAGCGCTGGTGAATCGAGTCCTTCCCAATTCGCCGGCGGCGACCGCCATGCTGCAGCCTGGGGATGTGATTACGAAAGTGGACGGTAAAACCGTGGTCGATTCTCGGCATCTGCAGAGCGTGACCGAGCATCTCGATCCAGGCAAGTCGTACCCGGTCGAAATCATTCGGGACGGTGACAAGATAAACTTGAACGTGACTGCGGGAAAGATGCCCGACCAACTGAATCTCACTCCGCGGCCACAGCGCGTCGATCCGCCAAATGCGTTGAATCAGAAGCCGAGCAGTTTTGCTGACTTGGGTTTAGGTGTGAAAGAAGTGACCGCCGATCAGATCCGACAGGCGGGTTATCATCCTGAAGTTCACGGCGTCATGATCGATTCGGTCCAACCCAACAGCCCGGCGGCAGCCGCTGGTCTGCAAAAAGGGATGGTTGTCGAAAGGATCGGCAAGACGAACGTGGCGTCAGTCCAGGAATTCAATGCCGCCGAAAAGAACATCAGCGTCAACAATGGTGCCTTGCTTTATGTTCAGACGCGACAAGGTCCGAAATTCGTGTCAGTGGGATCAGACGATCTCTGACCGGACGCCGAATCGCACAGACTAGCATAAAATCGCCTCTCTTCTGCCGGGTTACGAGTCTTGCCCCCGGTGGGGGAGAGGCGTTATTGCGTTTCCTCCAGGCTGACGATGGGCTTGAGATTCATCTGAGCCCTCCGATATACTCGTGATGCTGCTCAAACACCAGTTGTTGAACGTTGCGGAATTCGGGAACGTTCGCGATTGCCTTGTTTTTCATGACCAATTGACCGGTCTGGCTCAATTCTGCTGGTTTGCTACACTCAAGTTGTCTTCGTTTCTTTCCGAAGTTTGTTTGAGACGGGACACCGGTAAGTACATTGTTTGCAAGATCTCACACTCCATCAGCGAATATGTCTGACAGATTCCCCACCTTGATGACAAAGAGAGCGTCCATGCACAGTCGAAAACTTGCCTTCGGGAATCTGATGAAGCTGTTAAGGTCTTTTGCAGTAACAGGTTGTGGTCTAGTTCTGGTGGTTTTGGCGATTGGCGGTTGCAATAAGACAGCGACCGATTCGAATGAAATACTGATCGGTCATTACGCTTCGTTGACGGGATCTCAGGCGACATTCGGGAATGCCACTGACACCGCCGTCCACATGGCAGTCGAGGAGATTAATGCTGCGGGCGGCATCAATGGCAAAAAGATGCGTTTGATCACGTATGACGATAAGGGAGACAAACGCGAAGCCGGCACAACAGTCACGCGTTTAATCACGAAGGACAAGGTTGTCGCGGTCCTCGGGGAAGTTGCCTCGGGTTTATCGCTCGCAGCAGCACCAATTTGTCAAGAAAATGGGGTGCCAATGCTCAGCCCGTCGTCAACCAACCCCAAAGTCACCAAAGTGGGAGATATGATCTTCCGCTGTTGCTTTATCGACCCGTTCCAGGGGGCGGTGTGTGCTCGATTCGCGGTCGAACATCCCAAACTGAAGGCCAAGACCGCGGCAATTCTCTACGACCAATCAGCTCCGTATTCCGTAGGGTTGCAGGAAGAATTCGAAAAGGCCTTCGTCAAGCTCAAGGGTGAGATTGTTCTGAAGCAAACTTATCAGGAAGGCGATCAGGATTTTTCTGCCCAGCTGACCGCAATTCGTGGCAGTAAGCCGGACGTCATCTTCATTCCCGGCTACTATACAGAAGTCGGCAGCATCGCGGTGCAGGCTCGGAAGCTGGGGATTGAAACGCCGATGCTGGGCGGAGACGGGTGGGAGTCGCCCAAGCTGGGTGAAGTCGCCGGAAAGGCCTTCAACGGCTGCTATTATTCGAACCACTACTCTTCGCAGGACCCCAACCCGCGGATCCAGGATTTTATCAAGAAGTATAAGGCAAAGTATAACGAAACACCCGAAGCAATGGCCGCCTTGGGTTATGACGCAACCTATATCCTGGCAGAAGCCATCAAGCGAGCGAAATCATTGTCTGGAAAAGATATTGCCGCGGAAATCGCTAAAACCAAGGACTTCGACGGTGTGACCGGCAAGATCACGATTGACGCGGACCGGAACGCAGTCAAAGCCGCTGTGATGCTGGAAATGAAAGATGGCGTCGCGACCTATGTTTCCACGATTCAGCCAGGGATGTGAATGAGTTGCCCCTTCCGGATAAACTTTGCACAATTCGAGCGGTTTTCAACCGAAGACAGACATCACAGCCAACCCGACAAGTTGACTCGAGTGGAGTAACCTTGGGTGTGCCGCGGAATACAGAAAAACTCCCGTCGAATCTCAAGAATCGACCGGCAAACGCAAGGTTAGCGGGCGATAAATGGCTGACTTCGTACAAACATTGATGACGGCCCTGGCGATTGGCAGCCTCTATGCGCTGATTGCCTTGGGCTATACAATGGTCTACGGAATTCTGAAGTTCATCAATTTTGCTCACAGTGATATCGTCGTATTGGGCTCCTGGATCAGCTATTCGCTGGCGATCAAAATCCTGCCTGTTCTCGGCTTGAATCCCCACAATCCTGAGACGCCGCCTCCGCTTTGGGTCGGCGCGGTTGTGTTGTTACTGTCGATGGTGATCTGTGGATTGATCGGCTTTGTGATTGAACGGCTGGCCTATAAACCGTTGCGTCGCGCAGCCCGACTCAATGTGCTGATCACGGCCATTGGAGTTTCGCTGCTGCTGCAAAATGTTGGACAATTGACTTTTGTATTCGGTTCCAGTCCCCAGAAAATGCCGTCATTGATCCAGGATCGGGAACTCATTCGATTGGCCTTCTCCAGCGGTGAGAATGCTCAGGTGGTCGTGGTAGGACTGGTGGACGTGATGATTTTCGTCACGTCAGCCGTGCTGATGCTGGTGCTGGAATATCTCGTGTTTCGCACCAAACTCGGGACCGCCATGCGAGCCGTATCGTACAATCCCGATTCCGCTTCGCTGATGGGGGTTCCCGTCGATCGAGTCGTTTCGTTTACGTTTGTTTTGGGGTCGGCCTTGGCCGCCGCTGCCGGATTCTTATTTGTATTGAAGTATCCGACGGTTCAGCAGCCCGCTCATTTTATCTGGGTCTTGCTCGGTCTAAAGGCATTTGTGGCCGCCGTCATTGGTGGTATCGGCAATGTTCGCGGCGCAGTGCTCGGCGGATTTGTCATTGCCTTTGTGGAGCAATTTGGCGCGTTTTACATCTCGCCGAACTACAAAGATGTCTATGTTTTCGCGCTTCTGATCATGATTTTGCTCGTCCGGCCGACGGGTTTGTTGGGTTCCCCGTTGCAGGAGAAAGTCTGATTGTGACGAACTCCGCCTCCAAACCCACTGCCGCGAGTCCGGTCTTACCGCAGATTACAGATCATTCCCGAATCGGAATCTTCCAAGGTCTCTGGCCATTCGCAATCGGAATCATTCTGGCGGCATTGATGTATGCCATCCTGCCCAACGCGATTGGACAGTACTATTCCCGAATTGTGATTGATATCGGGATCGCCATGATTATGGCCGTCTCTTTGAATATCGTGAACGGTTTGACGGGACAGTTTTCGATTGGTCACGCCGGATTCATGACGCTGGGTGGATATGCGGCAGGGATGATCACCTATTATGGTTCGTTGCTGCTTTGGGATTCACAAGCGAAGCACGGCGGATTCCTGGGGGCTGGCGATTGGATGTTCGTGGCTTCCTGTCTTGTGGGGGGCCTCGTCGCAGCGGCAGCCGGTTACCTGGTGGGTTTGCCGTCATTACGCTTGCGGGGCGATTATCTGGCGATCGTGACGTTGGGATTCGGTGAAATCTTGCGTGTCGTGTTGCAGAACACGGGTAAGGTGCTCGAGGACTCGGCAGCCTTACGTTCCGCCAAATGGTCTCAGCTCATCCCACCGCCTGTCGGCGGGGCGCTGGGTTTCGATGCGATACCCAAGTATACAAATTTATTCTGGGTGTATGTGTTTCTGACCTTTACAGTCGTGATTGCCTATCGCCTGAAACAATCGAGCTTGGGACGAGCCATGATCTCCGTTCGGGAAGACGAGATCGCCTCGCAGGCAATGGGTGTCAACGTCGCCCGTTATAAAGTGTTGGCCTTCGTTCTGGCGGCGTTTTTCGCCGGAATTGCTGGAGGGTTGTTTGCACACGAAAGCGGTTTGAATATCAGCCCGAATGACGCAGGTTTCCAGCGTTCATTCGATTATGTCATTATGACGGTCCTCGGTGGCAGAGGTTCGATCACGGGGGTGATGCTGGCGGCCATGATTCTGACCGCGCTGCCGGAAGTGCTGCGTGATTTCGAACAGTATCGGTTGATTGTGTTCGCCTTGCTGCTCATCATTATGATGCTGGTGCGACCACAGGGATTGTTCGGGATCAAGGAAATCTGGCAGATCTGGCCTGGTACGGGCCGCCGCACTGCATCGTGATCGATAGAAGTAGGACAGGTTTCCAACCTGTCCGTGACCGATGACCGGACAGGTTGAAAACCTGTCCTACCTGAAGAACCACGAGTCATGACGCAAACAGCGACATCCAAGATTTCGGCATCCGGTGGTTCACCTTCGGCTATCCGTCAATTGCTGCAGGTCGAAAACATTGGCATCGCCTTCGGTGGCCTGAAGGCCGTTCAA
>JAQGHT010001201.1 GCA_028291565.1 Planctomycetaceae bacterium
GTTGTATCTGGACATTGACCGCACGAAGTGCATGACGCTGGGCGTACTGGTGAGTGACGTATTCAACGCACTGCAAGTCTATTTCGGTTCGTATTATGTCAACAATTTCAATGATTTCGGACGAACCTGGCAGGTAAATATTCAGGCCGATCAACGATTTCGCAGCCAGGTGACCGATTTACGCCAATTGCAGGTCCGCAGCAATCAGGGGCAGATGGTCCGCCTGGGGACATTGATTGATATTCGCGACACCAGCGGTCCCGTGATGGTCATGCGCTACAATTTGTACTCTGCAACCACCATTACGGGTGACACGACCCCGGAAATCAGTTCTGGTCAGGCAATCGATGTGATTCAAAAGATCGCCAATGAAGAATTGCCGCGTTCCATGGCCTATGACTGGACCGAACTGACGTATCTGCAACTGCAGGCGGGGAACGCGGCCATTTATGTGTTCGCGCTGGCCGTGGTTTTTGTATTCCTGGTCCTGGCAGCCCAGTATGAAAGCTGGTCCCTGCCGCTGGCGGTGATCCTCGTGGTGCCGATGTGCTTGCTGTGTTCAATTACGGGAATCACACTGGCGCATATGGAAGTCAACATCTTCACACAGATCGGATTTGTGGTCCTCGTCGGATTGGCCAGCAAAAACGCGATTCTGATTGTGGAATTCGCCAAACAGCAAGAGGAACAAGGCAAAACTCCGCGTGACGCGGTTCTCGAGGCCAGCCGATTGCGATTGCGACCGATCTTGATGACGTCGCTGGCATTTATTCTCGGAGTCATCCCATTGGTTCGGGCTTATGGAGCCGGGGCCGAAATGCGTCGGGCGTTGGGACTGGCCGTTTTTAGCGGCATGCTGGGAGTGACCGTCTTCGGACTGTTTCTGACTCCGGTATTTTATTACGCGATCCGCAGTTTGAGCCGTGCCAAACCAGCTCCGCAACCCGAACATTCCCCTGACGCACCCAAAGAGCACGCAGAAAAGCCGCCCGAAAAACACGCGTCTTAACAATCGTAGCATAAGCCTCCGGCTTGTGCGTTCGGTCCACCGCAACCGGCGTGCCACAGACGGTGCACGGCCAATGCGTTACTCTTTTTCCAGGGATTTCCATAGCGCGCTAATTCGCTAATGTAGAATGGAAACTGTCTACGGAGTTTCGGCAAAAGTGTTCACTTGATCAACAACGTTCAGCTGGTACGCACAAGCCAGCGGCTTATGCTACGGAGCTTTCGCCTCAAGTGGTGGCACCATATCAGGTGGTGGTACATCCACGGGTAAAGCAGACGGTCCGTCGACATTCAGATATTCGTACGACTCCAATCGAATCTGCCACCCCCCACCCAGTGCGCGATAGACATTGATCAACCCCGTGGCGATTTGGCCGCGGGCTTGGGCCAACAGATTCTGCTGTTGAACTAATGTCAGCTGCAGCGTGGCGACACGGTTGAAATCGACTCGGCCTTCGCGATACTGAACCACGGCCAGGTCGACTGCCTTTCTTGCGGCGCTGACGGCTTCCTTCTGCAAGTCTGTCTGCTGTTGCGACTTCAGAAACGTCACCAGTCCGTTTTCGACTTCGCCCGCCGCGTTCAACACGGTACTCTGATACCGCAACACCAATTGCTGGAACAAGGCATCCTGGGTTTTGACGTTATTCAAAATGCGGCCGTATTGCAGGATATTCCACTGGTACGAAGGACCGACTTGCCCCTGCAATGATCCGGGGGTAATCAGTTTGTGCAGCGACTCCGTCGAGTAATCCAAAGTTCCAACCAGGGAGATATGAGGATAGAATTCGGCTTGTGAAATACCGATCTGGGCCGATTGGGCAGCAGCGGCGTGTTCCGCCTGCTGCACGTCGGGGCGTCGACGCAACAAATCCGCTGGTACTCCCGCGGCCACATCAGCAGGCGCTGTCGGAATATCCCCTTTTCCCAACCAGGCGCTGAGATCTTCCGGAGGCATACCCATCAAAATGCACAGCTGATTGCTGGCTTGCCGTTGACTGATCTCGAGAACGGGGATCTGGGCTTCGGTTTGTGCGAGCACCGTACGAGCCTGCTCGACATCCAGGTCTGAAGTTGCTCCGGCTTTGAATCGCGCTTCGGCCAGCACCAGCGTCTGACGCTGCAGATCCACATTCGCTTGTGTGAATTTGATTTGCTGTTCCAACGTGCGAATTTGCACATAGTTAGTCGCAACATCACCCAATAAGGTCACGAGAACGGCGTCGTAATTAGAGACCGAGGCATTCAGATTCTCATTCGCGGATTCGATCGCACGGCGAAATCGGCCCCAGAAGTCCAGTTCCCAGGCAGCAGTGAAACCATAATCCCATTGGTCAAAAAACCGTTTACCAACAAAGCTGCGGTTGGCTGCATTGTGACTCAGTGCCTCGCGCAAGTAGTCGCCTGTCATCGCCTGTGACTGAGGGAACAGGTTCCCTCTCGCGAAGCCATATTGCGCTCTTGCCTGAAGAATCCGAAACCCGGCTTCCCGCAGACTCAGGTTCTGGTGAAAGGCGGTCTCGATTAAAGAATTGAGGACCGAATCATTGAAGACCGTCCACCAGCGTGGCGCGTCCTCGTTTGCAGGCTGCAAACGTTTGTCATGGCCGTCGACCCACTGCGTGGCAACGGGCGCGCCGGGGCTTTGATAATTTGGCCCCACCTTAAAACCATTACTGATGTATTCCCGCCAAGGGGTACAGCCGCCAGCAAGCAGCAGCGCACACCAAAGGCAGGTCCGCATCGCGGCTGAACGCCGCGAGTTCCTGAAGACCGGACGACCAACTCGTTTCGGGGACAGTGACATTTCACAGGCTACCGTGTGCGTGACGCGGCGAGTCGTTTGCTCTCAATTTGGCCCATGAGAGAGGGATGTACACACCCCTGATTATCCCTTTCAATCGGCAACCATGGAAAAATCGGAACAAACAAATCATAAACATCGATCAGGTCAACTTGTATCAGTGGCGGCTTCCCAACCCCTGAGTTTTACCAATTCCAAAATGACTCACAATTCGGCACACACCACGCATTCATCCCATATCCCGCACTTTAATGTCATTAAAAGACGCTTTCTCGTTCCAGCAGTAACTGAAGCCAATTGATCCCTTGCTCACATCGCGTGCAACTCACGAGCCCGCATATTCATGAGTCGCCAGACGGGCGCCCGTTTCGTCATAGAGGGCCGGACCATTCGCAGTCCACTTGGCCAACCCATCGATGTATCGGTGATATATGCAAAATGGCGGCGATTACCACCGTGTCGTGAATGGCTTTCTGGTCTGAGCCCGCCTCTTGAGCCTCCTGTCATTTCGCCGGTTGTTTGGCAGCGGTTTCGGTTGCCTGCTTTTGCTCCAACAGAGTCATCACCAGTGCTTGTTCCATTTCACCAGACTTGAAGCCAAATGGTCCACGTCCACTTTTATAGGCGACGTTTCCTTCGCGATCGATGACATACAGCCGAGCCGGCATTCCACTGTAGGCATGTCCGACTGGATCATTGATTTCATCAACTAATAGAGGCATGGCTGGCTTCAACAATCGATGGCATTGTGACGCGACAGCGACACGTTCTGCGAAAGTTTTCGGCTGCGCCACTGCGACGCCGACACGGTTGTTGGATTCCATCTTCCACCCATCCGTGGGGTGGGCCTCGCGAACATATACCGCGATGAAAGTTGCTTCATCGGCGAACCGCTTGTGGACTTCCTCGACTCCGGGAAACATGGAGCGAAACGGCCCACAGGTAAAATTCCCAAAGGTGATCACGACTGGCTTTTTTCCAATCAGATCCGCTAATCGCACGGTCTTGGTCCCATCATGTGTCATCAACGAAAAATCTGGCGCGCGGGAATTGAGACCGGGGCCTTCGTTCAATGAGCCCACTTCCCCGGCAAATACCCCGCGAATCAGCATATCGGACGACGGCGCGTCACCAGGCAGGAAAGATGCCGTGTTTCCACCAAGCAATGCGTCGCGGAGATCTTCTGAAAGCAAGCGATCTTTACCGCGAGCCGCGGCATCGAAGAATTTGTTGAATTCTTCGCGTGTCAACTCACCGTCCCCATTGGCTTCAATTCGGCGAAACATGCGGTTTACCAGATAGGCCTGCTGCACCCAGGTATTCCGTTCTGACCAGTCAAGATCGTCGCGGTGATACGCCCATCTTTATTGCGGTCCAACCGCCCAAACCATCGCTCTGAGCCGTGAAACTTGTCTGCTGGAATCGAATCAGCGTCCGCGAGGCCCTGCGATTCCGACAACCATTTCCAATTGAATCGAGTGGCTGCGGGGCCAAACCAGCCTTCGCCTGGCCCCATTTTTGAACCGCGAGCAATGGCCAGCAACATCTTGACCGATTCGGGTTGAGCAGTTCCCGCATAGGCCTGCTCCACTTCTTTGAGTGGCACGGCAGCCGTCCTGGCCGCGGCCGCTGCGGGAGAACGACCTTCGGTTCCTGGAGCAGCAGGCTGTTTCGGAGATTCCTGCGCCGTGGCGTTGCTTAAAACCATAATGGAATGAGAACAGATGAACAACACGCTCCAAATAGCTCGATGAGACACGAAAATGCTCCTTGTAAAATAATTATTGGATCAACGTAGACGCAATGCGATGCGGTGTATTGTTGATTTTATTAAGCGGCATGGTGAATCCTTTTCACGTCATGATCAGGATTAGGTAAATATAAAGGCCCGCACAGCTTCAAATCGCGAGAAGTTTCAAAACTGCCGTTTGAATCAAGGGGCAGTCCCTGCGCGACTCGCCAGATCGCAAGCTGCTGTCGCTTTGAAAATGAAATGCCAATAGCAACTCGATCGTGCGCAGTAAATCAAAACAACACCTGACCATGCCATATCGAATCTCGGACCTTGAACTGTCCTGAATGTCTTACACTAATCGAAACATGATCTAAGACCGCGAATCGACACCGCAGCGATCATCAATTGCACGTCCCAAGATCAATTGGCGATTGCGACAATGACATCCCGCATGGCGTTTGATGTGCCGCAAGCGATAGCAGTAAGGATTCACGAAATCTGTCGACTCGTCGATCCACCAACACGCGCTTCGGCACCGGCAAGACGTTGTACGCTTCCGATGCCCCATAGTTTTAGCTGCGGACAGGCTTATGACGATGAGGGCGACACATTTGCACCCATCTCAACACGATCTCAGTGCCCAGGATCGGACAACAGATGGGCCCTGAACGGACAACAGATGGAAGAGTCGGCCGACTTCGTCACGCAACTGGCCTTGGAGGCCGCAGGATACTCGAGCCGCAATCATCCGTGCGAAAGACGAAGCTTTCGGCGAGCAGAGGAGAAGAAGAAATAAGCCTGCAAATTGTCACACTGACCGAATAGGCCCAGCGTTCAATAGACAGGTTTATTTGAGGAGCGGGGGCTGCAGGAGGAACCGATCGCTCAGAACAACTTGGACCGCGACATGGAGCTGGAACGGGAATCGAATGTTGCCTAAGCCGTTCTCGTTCAGTGAACCCGAATCGTTCTGCTCGAAATGGAGTTTTCACGGTGACAAGGTCCGACACCGTTGGAGGCTCATTGGCAGCATGGCCCTTCGGCGCCTGGCCACCGACTAAAACATAGTCACCACATCCAGCTTCGACAAAGTTCGGCACGTACAGCGTGCAGACCAGCAGAGCCAACAGACAGGCACCGCCACGCCGAGACAAGCAAAACATTAGACAACTGAACATAGCAAACCAACAGGTCGGACAAAACGAAAATCGCATCAAAAGGTGAGATTTCGGCCGAAGCCAGTAGTCAAAGCGCGAATGCAAGACCGAGTACCCGATCACAATACGTCTGCCTCACCATGATTGCAAGAGAAGTCATTTGGAAATTCCCAATTTGCCAAGCCATACAAAGCACGCGGTCCCAAACGGACGACGTTACGGTAGATCAGGGAACCATCACATGTTAAAACGCATTCAATCACCGAACATGTTCGGGAAGGGAAAGGAGCACACCTTAATTTCATGTGCTCAAATTGCGTCATAGTAATTTCCAGTAGAGACAGATAGCTGCAACAGAAGCTTCCAAGCTTTCAGCTCCTTGAAACTTGACCACGAGCACGCAGCGAATCCCACAAAACTCACACGCCTAAGGAGACTTTGCCATGCTCGAGCCGCGCGATCTCCATGTCCAGCCATCGTTCAAACGCCAGTTAGAACGAATTCGAGGAACGGTCCAGACATTAGAATCTGACTCCAGGCTCCGCACTGCATTGGGGAACTGTGCCCGGCGAATGACGCTGATCGCAATCATGTGACTGACGGT
>JAQGHT010001208.1 GCA_028291565.1 Planctomycetaceae bacterium
AAGCTCGTGAAGCGGCACGTCGTACGGAATGCCGCAACAAGTTGAAAAACCTCGCGCTGGCGGCCCATAACTATCTCGAAGCCCAAAGCGTTTTCCCGCCAGGTACGGTCAATCCAGCCGGTGATGATACAAATGGCAAAAATGGTGGTGGGTCACCCGGGATTGGTGGGCCCTGGATCTGTTTTCTGCTGCCCTACGTCGACCAGGCGGGATTGTATTCGAACTTCTCGCTGATCGTATCGCAACGACCCGAAGTGGTGGACTGGTTTGGAAATGGGACGTATGCTGCCACACCAATTGGCAACTCGCCGCTCGTAATTATGAACTGCCCCACTCATCCCATGGTTAGTGAGCTCATGTCCAATGGAACGAGTATGGAAGATTTGGCGCGTGGCAACTACGCCGCCTGTTATGGTAATGGGAATTACGATATGCTTGCCGGACAAAGCGGCACGGTCGGTGGCGTCTTCGGCACGAATTCGAAAATCAGCACGCGAGACATTACCGACGGTACTTCGAATACGGTCGCTTTCAGCGAGGTCAAATACCGCCAGACAAGCGCGACTGGTCCGTCTTATCAGGACAGTCGTGGAACATGGGCCTACGGAGAAATGGGAGCAAACGTTTTCAGCACGAAACTCGGTCCGAACTCCGCGACTGCGGACGGAGTCTGGGGTTGCCGCAGCATGCCTTCAGAAGGCATGCCCTGTGTGACAGTCGGTTCAACCGGGTCGCCTTGGGAGCGGGACACATACGCCGCTGCGCGGGGTTATCACACAGGTGGTGTGCAAGGTGCAATGGCCGATGGTAGCGTGCGATTCTTCTCAGAGAACATCAGTTTGACGATCTGGAATGCACTCGGTTCGCGTGCTGGTGGTGAAGTTCTGGGCGATTTCTAATTTGGTTCAGGAAATTTCCGCATCGGTTTTGCGGCCGTACGGATCTTGAATGACAGAGATTTGATAATTCGACCCAGTGGAAGTTTGCAATTCACAGTTCATTGGTCCGACGCGGTTCATTCCGCGCCGGACTTTCCAATTGGCAGTAGAAAGCCGTTATGTCTGAATACAGAATCGCAAGACTATTCTGTCTGATTCTGCTCACGTTCGCTGGCTGCAGCGGAAGTGATCGGATGCCCGTTTATCCCGTCTCCGGGAACATTACTTTTGAAGGTGAGCCAATGGCTGGCGGCGGCTCCATTACATTCATCCCAACGGGAAATCAGCCAGGGAAGGCTCCAGGCGGAGAGATTGATGACACGGGCCACTACGTGTTGAGTACGTATGGTCAAGGCGATGGAGCGATCGCAGGCGGATTTCGGGTTGTCATAACGCAGGCGACTTCGGAAGAACCCGAGGCCACACCGGATGGGGTCGCGCCGAAGCAATCGAACAATGCACTTCCGGAGAAGTTGTTTATCCCCGCAATTTACTCAGATGCCAATAAGTCGCCATTGAATGCAACGGTCGAGACGAAGAGTAACGAGATCAATTTCCAATTGAAACGCCAGGAATCCGCGCCAGTGGAGCCCGTGCGCCGCCCCAACGAAGCATGACGATTCCGCTGCATTCGCTTTCGCCTGCCACGGATTCGACCGCTCCGGGATGGATTGTCAGCCCATGGTTTGACTTATTGTTTCTGGTCAATGCGACTTGGCCATTATTTTTTCTAATTGCGTTCTCTGGTGAAGGATTCGACGGGCGGGATGGGATAAAATTCTGGCAAGTCTTTTTTGTCACGACGCCGCATCGCTGGATCACGCTGTTCTTCGTCTTTCTGGATCGTGATCGCCTGAAGAACCAGACCGCAATGTTTGGCGGACTGGCGATGGTCGTCTTCGCCTTATGCTCAATCACGCTCCTGACCACAGGGACGCTGTTTTGCCTGCTGGCCGTTGACTATCTCTGGAACGCTTGGCATTTCGCCGCGCAGCATCACGGAGTCTATCGCCTGTTCGATCGCGCGGGAAATATTGATCCCGCCACTGTTTCTGGACGTTCGATCTGGCCGTTTCTGGAAAAGATCCTGATGCGATTCTTTCTCCTGTTCGTGACGGCACGGGTTGCCGGAGGGACATGGTCGAACAGCGAATTGGAAGAGTGGCTGCTCAAGTTGGATTGGGTACTGCTCGTAGCCCCCGCAGCCCTGCTTGCCGGAGAAGCGTTGAAACCGGGGCCGAAAAATTGGGGGCGGAAATGCTATCTCCTCAGTGTGATGAGCTTGTACACATGCCTGCTATGGGCTGTCCATAATAACCATCCACGGGCCGTGCTCGCTTTGACGACAGCGTCTGCACTGTTCCATGCGACGGAGTACCTGGCCCTGGTCAGCTGGTCGGTGCATCAACGTGATCGCACCCGAGGATCCCAATTAGGTTGGTTGCACTGGTTCGCAGGTCGCTGGAGCCTGACCTTGGCGGCCTATATCGCAATTCTGGGAATTGGTGGCTGGCTGATCGAACAGAAATGGATCGAGACCTGGCTGTTCCTGAACGTGATCGTCGCGTTTCTGCACTATGCATACGATGGAATTATCTGGAAACGTCCAAAAAAGCGATCATCCAACCACCGAATAGCACAACACGCTGAGATTGTGAAATCTTGAATTGACCCCCGCGAGAGAATGGAATTGCTTTGTTCGGGACGTTTCGAAATCAAATTCCGATGACCATGCACCACGAACCGGCTGTCGCCTCAAGAAACTTCGTCCCCGCGATTGCTGTCTCAGGTTGGGTGGCATTGAGTGTCCCGACGTTGTTTTGTTCGATGGTCAGCGAAAATTGTCTGCAGTCGCCATTTGTGTGGCCCGACGTCGCCGTGGTTCACCTGGTGTGCATGGTTCCATTGACCGCAAGTTTGGCGCAATTCGTCACTGCGAAACTCGGAGTGTTGCCCCGCAGACTGGTCGGCGCCGTCTGTTGGATCATCGGCCTGACCGCCTTGACCTGTCTCAATCATTTGGGTGCTTTGGCAAATGAGCTGGCAGGAAAACATTCCGTATTTCTCGAACGTGAACTACTCGCATTCGTCCTGGTTGTTCCTGCAGTTTGGACTTGGACAGAGAGCCGTACCGCTCGACAAGACATCTGGCCGAGGCCATTCTGCTGGCTGGTGCTGGCCACAGCTCTGGCAATCGCCGTGCCTGTGACTTATGTCATGGCCCGTTGTCGGAAGGATGCCATACATTTCCAAGAACTGACCGGGCAATCGCGACTGGGTGAGGCTTTGCGCCTCGGTCGCCGACTTTCGCGACTCGCACCTGGTCTTCAACTTCGCGATGAATCGATCGAAAGCACCGTGGGCCAACTTGAACTCAGCGTGCAGCAAGTACAGACAGTAGTCGACGCGGACCAGGGAATGAATTCAACCAGCGCTGATCGGCTGATCCGGGCTCAGCGTCTGGCAATTCTCGGTCACACGGAAGCCGCGCTGCTTGTTTTGGACAATCTTGGCCCTCCCTCGCCAAAGGCGCTGAATCTGTCGGGCACAATCCATGAAACTCGCGAAGAATGGGAGCTCGGACTGGATGACTACCTGCAGGCACAGCGGATTTGGGAGTGTGCTCCGACCGGGCCCGAAAGAACCTCGGGACAAATTCGAGCCACAATGGGAACTGCTTATTGCTTGCGAAAGCAAGGTCGCTATGGAGAAGCAGAGCAAGCGTATCGAAAATTGCTTGAACTTTCGCCGGGTGCCGAGACACAATTCTTACTGGCACAGTTCTATGAGGACACCCAGCAAACAACCCTCGCAGGTCAACACGCTCGGCGCGCTGTGGAACTCGCGCCACACCGTTATAAGAAACCGGGGCAAGCCCTGTTACAGAGATTGATGACTTCGCACTTTGGATGCTTGAAGTTCTGGTAACAGGGGGGGCGAACGCGAACCATTATGTCACACGCCATGAGGGATATTCGGAACGCTGATTTTTTCGTAGTCAAGGTTGCCAAACTTTGGCATCGGGCCAGAAACCGAGCGAACCGCCCCAATCTCTGGCGAGATTGGCTACAGAAAATCTCACTGCGTTACCTTGTGCCGCACGAACGAATGACACAATTTCGCACGCTATCCTCGACCCAACGCGTCGACGTCCCGATAGCGATGGCTACCGTTATGGTCTTTCGCCAGTTTTTCCAGCCAATTCGACGGACCGAGTTTCGGACCTTTCCCAAACTCGATCACGTGAATTTTCGTGTTATTGCGATTCAGACGTTTGAGGTCTTGCAGATCGTCGGCGTACAACTCAGGGACATCTCCATCGGTCAAAAAAAAGATGACATCTGGACCTTGCCGTAAGGCCGCCACTAGAGCGGGCTTGTGCATGGTGCTCAAGTCGGGTTGTTGATTATTGATGAATTGCCGGGCAAATGTGCGATTGATCTCGGAAGCGTAAAACAAATCTTCGTTGCCGTTTTTGGTCATTGGGTAAACGAGGGCATTGTAAAAGAAAATCTGAAATCGCTTGGCGGAATCCAGCCGCTCAATGCTCGCCATCAGCTCGGCCCGAGCCAATCCCATCGCCCCGCCTTCCATACTTGCAGAACAATCGACGACATAACAAAAGTGATCCCCCTGAGCGGCGATTTGAAAAAAGCTGGTGCCGCCCGGTGCTCCTATTCCCGCCCCGCCACCAGCCGGGCCGAGCGAACGGATCCCACCACCTGCCGCGGTGCGAACAGGCGGACGTTTTCCGGAACCCTGGGGCGTGTCGAGCGGCAATTGACCTGTTGCACCAATGGTCGAAGTCTTAGGAAGATCCAGAAGCGGACGAGTCGCGGCCGCGCTGTCCGTTTCTTGCGGCGTCTCGGGAATCAGGACGGACGTCGCATTCTGATCCACCGCTGCGTCAGCGGTGGCCTCACCTGTCTGCTGCTCGTTGAGTCGCGTTTTATCGCCCGCGCCGAAATCCGCTTTGATTACCAACCCGGCGTCACGGAAGGCTTCCCGGCTATTGGGATCGCCATCCGGCAGCCCTTGACGATGAAACCCGAGCATCAGAAATGCGAACATCAATCCGTGCAGAACCAAAGAAATCAGCCAGCTGGGGATGACTCGCTTGAGATTCTGCTCATCGAATCCCTCCGTCAAATTGAGTGGCACTGCAACCGGCATTGGAACCTCGAGAATTCTGTCAGTCGGACATCCGGAAACATTGCTGTCTCTGGGTCTGCACAGATTATTATCGCTGATTCCCGTTGGTGGTCAATTCGAGTTTGACTTTGATCCAAAATGCTGGCACACCGTGCCCGGGCGACATGGATGATTCTAAAGTTAATGACAGGTGCAATCCATACGCCTCAGGAGAAATGCAAAACAATCTGGGCGTTTAGGACGGTTGAATGGAAATTGGGCTCTGATTCCACACAGCGTGAGCCAAATGCGAATGGGCTGAAGTGCCCCTTCTGCAGCTCGCTTCTTCTGCATCTTCGCTTTCTGCGTAACGACTTAGAGCGCCAGGAACAGGCAGTCGCAGGTACTGCGGGTCAGGCTGCGGACTTGAGCAGCACGCCGACGAGCAAGTCATACCCCGCGTGGGCGCCAACGGTGATTCCAAAGCCCCGAATCACGAACAACAGCGCGAAGAAGACTCCCGCCAGGCTGCGAAAGAGAAAGCTGTATGTTGAAAACGTGTCGGCGGCCGGCCCGAGATAGTGCGCCAGGGAAAACAATAGACTCGTTGCCAGAATCGAGGCCGACAAGGTGTATCGTGGTGGTACCAGCAAGACTCGGAACGCAACCTGTGCTACTGGTATCGCCAACAGCCGAAACAGGACTTCCTCATAGATCCCAGCGCCCAGGAAAGAAACGATTCGCGCCAGGCTTGGATATGCCAATGCTCGATTGGTAATTGCCAAATCGACAGGACCGAAATACGTTCTAAACAGCCATTCCTGTCCTTGAGCCAACAGCAGTAGCACACAGGCGAACAAGAGACTTTCGGCGGCCATGCCCACCAGTGTTTCAAGACGACAGGTGTAGGGAAACTTGCCTGCCACCTGCCAGGACAACAGAGTAGCGACGACCAGGAACGGCAGCAACCAGGGTAGTGGAGACCCCTGTTGTTCCAACCAGACTCGCATCCAATAATCGGCTCCATTTCGTAGAAATTCGGGATTGGTGCCACCCAGCCAGATGATGCCGACTTCGTATGCGGCGAGTAGCGGAATGAGAAAAATCAGGCAGCACAATGGAGAACGGGCCGCAGTCCAATAGTCGTCACCACGAGTTTTTGAAGCATTGCGATTTCCGGATTGGACCATGTCTCAACCTAACTGCTCACGAATCACACGCCGGAATCGCACGCAAATGTGCAAGCGATTCATCAAACACAACAGCCCGGTTGAAGGGTTCAACCGGGCTGGTATGGTGTTCCAAGAATCGTAATCAAACCAGCGATCGACTGAAACCTCAACTTTGTGATGGTTTTGCTGCAGAGCGCAAGTTCAAAGCCAAAAGGCCGACGTCAGGCGACGGGGAGATTTCCGTTGAAAGTGACTAAAGGCGCAGCCTTACCAATACTCACAGTCCCCGAAAAATGCGTCGGGTTTGTGCCTGGATCAAACGTGATCTTTAGTGTGACAGTAGGATTCCCAACCCCGGGGATTGCGACTTTTGCTTTACCAGAAATGACATGGTCATTTTCTGTATCGAATTTACCGGTCGAATGAATTGCGGACACGCCCTCCACGGTGATTACGGAGGTGATTACTGGTTTGGAATTCGGCTTTTTCTGGGTCACTGTGATGACGGCGGTTCCAGCGGTATCGCCAATTACGCCGGTCGCCGTCACATGCCATGACCCCGCGATTGTGGGATAAACGACCGGCGGCTTCATGTGCTTGTTGGTGGCTGCTTCCACAGTGGCCGAGGTATCCACGGGATGAGTTGCTGCTGACAGCAAGGCCCGGTTTTCGAGTTCCTCAGTTTGCGTTCCCCAGCGAACCTGCGCTTTTTCGACTCGCTTCGTTGGATATGCCCCTACCAACCCGAGTTTTTCCCAAAGTGCGATCCAGTTCGATTGACTCATTTCGCTTGTCCCAGATTTTGATTGAACAAATGTGGTTTGAGTAAACCCAATCATCAACAAACCGCCGAAATGTGATCGAGTTCCGCACCAATGACTTTATAGGTCAGAAATCAGGAACGTCAATTGAATTTACGACTTGTCAAGCAAAGAATCAAAAGAAAACCACGGCCCATTGAAAGCAATATTGGTTTTATCGATTATCGCGGATTCTCCGGGCGGGCGAGCGATTGACCGTGTGATGAATTGATGCCCGCCATTGATGTCTATCACGTGTTTGCCCGGATTACAAAGCGGCCACAAATCGGAATTTCGAGGGTCGTTTTTCGAGTCTTCCCAAACAGAAATGCTCAAGAGAGCAATTGACAATTTCAGCTCGCTCGGAAACAATCCACGCACAAATGGACAGTGCGGCACGGTGGCGGCGGTTCTCCGTTTACCACCCCTGGTGGAGGAAGCTGGAATGAAAAGATGCATCTGTATTCTGTGGACAATTTCAATCGTTCTGGCACTCGCCAATATCTTGAGCGCGGGTGATAACCTGCTTATGGGAAATCCCAGCGACGCTCGGCACGATGTCACATTCAAGAATAACTTCCTGATGGAGAAGAAGTTCTTCACCCTTTCCTACAATAATGCGACAGGTACGCCCAATTGGGTCAGCTGGCACCTGAATCACGAGACAATCGGGGACAAACCGCGTCCTCGTAAATTCCTGGAAGACGCAACACTGCCGCCTGGATTCATCCGGGTGACTTCTGAAGACTATATCAACTCCGGATTCGATCGCGGCCACATGTGTCCACATAGTGACCGCAATAAGACTGACGAGGAAGATAAATCCACCTTTATCATGACCAACATCGTGCCGCAATCAGGCCCGAATAACCAGGGTGCCTGGGATGCTCTGGAAGTCTATTGCCGGCACCTGGTGGAAAGACAGGGCAAAGAACTCTACATCATCTCAGGTCCTGCCGGGATGCGTGGAGAGGGAAAGTCGGGATATAAGAATAAAATCGGCGGCGGAAAAATCGTCGTACCGCATACGACCTGGAAAGTGATCATGGTGCTGGACGCAGATGATTCGCAAAGCGACTTGAATCGAGTCAGCGATGAGACCCGCTTGATCGCAGTCATTGTGCCGAATGATATGAGTGTCGATAAGACGCATTGGGGCCATTACCGACACAGCGTCAGCGAAGTTGAGGAACTGACGGGGTTGACGTTCTTCAGTAAAGTCGCTGGCAGGTTGGGCAATGCCAAAGACCACGTAGATGATGAACCGATTCCCGTCTTTCATGTTCCTCATCCGGGCCGCTAACCAGCCAGGATACTAACATGGACACAAAATGTGGCCCTCAATGAACTGGCCCAAATTGAAATGAACAAAGTACCATAAGTTCGCGGCGATCCACATTAACGAGACGCGATAATGCAACCTTGGATTCAAAGGCATACGATCAGCTGTTTAGTGTTTGTCCTTTTGAGTCTTCATGGATTCTCATCCATGCAGGCCGCGACAGGCATGCTGGAAGTTCAAGTCAACGACGCCGAAACCAATGAATTGCTGCCCGCCAGGCTGGTGTTGAGAGCCAGCGACGGGACCTTTCCGGGAGACCGGTTGGACTGCGTGGTGGCTCGCTGGCCTTACATCGAAGCCCACGGCGTATTCATTTCAGGACGGCAAGTATTCGAACTCCCAACGGGCCACACGTCCGTGACGGCGGCGCACGGATTGGAATTCCTGGCGGAGTCCCAAACCATTGAGGTCGAAGCCGGTAAGACTGTAAAGCTCAGTTTTCACTTGCATCGATTGTGCGACATGCGAACGTCTGGCTGGGTGGCAGGTGACGTACATGTGCATATGCTGCATGGTGAGAACCAACGCCAGACAAGCTACGCGGACGTCGCGCAGACCTGCGCCGCGAATGGACTGGATTTTGTCTCGGTTGGTCAGGAATATGTCGGAGCCGGCAAACTGGACCTCAAAGGATATGTCGCTGAATGCGATCTGGTTTCTACCAAACGATTCCGCATGCTGTTGGGGGGTGAACTGCCCAAAAGCTTGCTCGGTCATCACGTTGTATTGGGAGTCAGCAATCCATTCGTAATCTCAGAAGACCCACCTTACTTCAAATCAGCGCGCAAGATTCACGCTCAAGGGGGCATGATGATTCCCGTTCATCCTGTGCGATACTACCCCGGAAAGCAGTACCAGGGCAACTGGCTCGATTTTCCCGGTAACAATCTGGCTCGCGAACTGGTCTTCGATTCGTTGACTGGCCCCGCGTTCGATGGATTGAGTGTCCTGAGCGATGAGCCGGCCAACGAGGATGCCTGGAGACTGTGGTTTCAATTGCTGAATCGCGGATGCTTCGTGCCGGTGTTTGCGGATAGTGATGCCTGTTTCGACAGGCCGACACTCGGATTGAAGGCCCCCGGTTTTTGGACGACATATCTGCATCTGCAACCCGAGACTGCGATCAGCCAGCAAACGGTGGCCGATGCAGTGCGTCGCGGGGAGACAATTGCCACGACCGGACCGGTGCTGCAGTTCAAAATTGGTGGAAAAATCAGCGGATCGACTCTTGAGCCGACCGGGCAACCAGTCACCGTCGAAATTGACGCGTGGTATGCGCAACACGCATTCAGTCTCGAAACGAAGAATTCGAAAACAGGAAAGCCAAACAGCATCGCCAGGATCGAATTGATTCGCAATGGCACCGTCGTGCGAACCTGGGAACCAAACGAAACACAGGTCAGCCTCAAACATACGATTATGGAGCAGGAAAAGTGCTGGTATGTGGTCCGCGTTTTCGGGACAGATCAGCGTTGGCAGGTCGGCGTGGCGAGTCCGATTTACTTTGCGTCGCAGCCAGTTCCATCAAAGCGGGAACCATCGGTAACGGTTGTGCGAGGACGAATCTACGATTTTAAAACGGGCGTAGAACGTTTGGGGACTGTCGAAATACGGCGCGATGACGAAGTCTTGTGTCGGTTTGAAGCACAGGGCCAATTTCAGGTGAAGATGCCGCTTGATGCAGAGATCACAGTTCAAAGCCATGAGGCGCGGCCGATTCGCAAGAACCTGCTGTTGGACTATGCGCCAGTTCACAAATTCTTGTGGTATCTCGAAGCTCGGGACCTTGGCAAGGCGGAAACGTTCGAGTTGTTTGAACATCTTGTGCAAGCTGTCGAACTGGAGTTTCCGTTGGGTTCGAAACTTCCGGGGTGTTACATCGCGGATGAACTGCCGCATACGGGAGAACTCCACGCAGTGAAAATCATTGACGGACCAGAACGTCGTCAGGACGGGACGGTGGCGATTGCCGCGGTCGTCCTGGATACCGAGCAAATTCTGCCTGGCGATTCTATGCGAGTGGCTGTCATTTATCGTGATGAAGGCGACACCAGCAAATTGGGCCCACTGGTTGTTGAAGCTCGCGGATACGATCCGTCGCGTCCGACCGCATACGGGGCACTCAAGAAGTTCGCCGAGTTTGAGAAGACCTGGAAGACGGCATTGGATTTAGGCAACGGATACAAACTCATTTCGGGCGTGTTGAAAGTCGCCGAGTGGGTCGAGCTTGGACCGACGGGAAGCATCGATCTGTCCATTCGAGCTCGCCAGGGGAATGGGGACGCCGCGTTTCTCGGGCTTCAAATACCGATCGGACCAACCAAACGAGCACTCAGCTTGTCATCCGCCTGGCCGATCATGCCGGTGTCATGGCCAGATGGACGATATGGAGTCGGACCATTTCAAGTCTGTAATCGAATCGGACGAATGGCACAGTCCAAGGCGGACTATCGCCTGTTACACCTGGAGCTGGACGTAGGACAGCAACACTTCGACTTGTTGCCGGCAAGAGATGGGCAAGGGTGCCCGGACGCCGATGATGCGACTTTTGCGGGACACTATCTGGATCAAATCCTGTCTGATCAATCACACCTTGCACAACCCGATCCCGTCAGGATCCAACCTGTGATAAAATGGCGCAGCGATGTCCCTCAGCATGACGCTACGACAAAGCCCAGTCGTTAAAACCCAGTGGGTTAGTGCGGGGTGCCAAAGCCGGACTCCAGGGGTCATCATAATTAGTGAGACCGACCAGATTGACTTCGAACAGTAGAAAGCCCCTTATGAGTGTCGCCACAAAATTCATCCGCAAAGATCCCAGTGAAGTCGCCCCCTGGGCCGAGACTTGTGGACAAATTCGACCTTTGATTGAAGAACGCGACGGCGTCGCCGCAGAGGTGCACCACGTTGAGATCAACCATGCGAAATTGCATTTCCACGCCAAAACCGACGAAATCTATTATGTGATCGAAGGGTCTGGAACCATGACTCTCGACGATGAAGAGATCGAAGTTCATCAGGGCGTGGTGGTGTATGTTCCCCGTGGCGTCAAGCATAAGGCCGTGGGCCAGCTTAAAGTACTGCTGGTGTGCATTCCGCCCGGAGTTTTAGGCGACATCCACGAGTTGGAGTAAATCCAAATGGTCCGCCTGATTCAAAGCTGCCTGTAAGGTCAAGGGAACATCCCGCTGAATCAGCAACTTGCGAGCCATCTCCCAATCCCAGACTCCATCGCGAGCTTCGGCCCAGAACTGGGTCATTGCTGGTCCTTCCGCCAGGTCGGGAGGCGTCAACAAATCGGAATCGAACGCAAAACGTAATCGCAAGCGTTCCAAACGACTGGCCGCAGCCAGTAATCTCGAAAAGCCATTTTGCTGTTTCGCCCCCGTTCGATCGCCGCTCCCCGTCGAATTCAATCGTTCATGATGTTGGGCAACTAATGGCGCCAGCCCCGCGGGAGCATTCCGATAGCCGGCCACGATCACCGCACCGATTGAAGGATGGTGATCAACTTGACGAGTCTCGCTCATGGCGATCGAGAACTCACCAGCTTGCCCGGTTAATAATTGGCCGCAGTCTTGCAGCAATGCCGCAGCGGTCACGAGCTCCACTTGATCTTCTCTTAACCAGGTCACACGGGCCACACGGGCCACCGCTTGCGCTGACGCGAAAGCGACCGCGCAAATCCTGGCATCGGCGCGATTGCCCAAGAGGTCGGATAATACTTCCAATGCGAGTCTGGGATGGAGCACTGGCGGCGTGACGTCACAAACGAGTTCTGAAATGATTCGACGGGTCAATTCTCGCAATCCATCAAACGCCAGACTACCGGTCCGGTCGCGACCACGCATCGCCAAAACGTTCAATTGGTCGCGCAGTTCAATTGCTTCACCACGCAATTGCGCGACTAGCGCCAGCTGACGTTGCAATCGATCCTGATAATCCGAACATTGTTCGATCAGATCTTCGATCCACACCGGGTCCGGAGGGACCAGACTCCGCAAGTCAGCTCCGTCTTGCAATTGCCGTTCAATGAGACGGGAGAGCCTCAGGGATTCTGCGGCAAGCCGGTCCAACTGCTCAAAGCCCGGTCGTTGGAGACAAGCCAGCCGGGAAAGGGCTTCGGTTTTCCGAGACAGTGGGCCAAATTGACTTCGAAGTCGGGTGAAATATTGAGTCGAACGATTTCGTGCTGGCGAACTCGGAAGCCCGGAGCCCGATGCTGGTTTTGAACTGGTAATACTGTCAATCGAATTACTTGGGGCAATGGCAATATGTGGGGCGCTACCCGCCACGGAACCCGAGGGGCTTCGCTCCTGCATCCGTCCATAGACTACGAACTGTTCCACCGACTGGCTCCTGGTGAAAAATCTGCATGTTCTTCCATGAACACGCCAAAGCTATGGAAATTCGGCAGATTTCGCCGTTTTCCCGTTTGTTTCAGGTCCGACTTCTGCCCACACTCACAACCACGTTAAGGCGAAACGTACTGTTGGAGATTGATGCGGTCCCATCTGGATCCAATTGAGAAATATCTCTGTTGATCATTGCGTGCGACTTGGAAGAACTTTCATTCATCGGCAACAGCCGGGCGAAAGTCGTCAAGTCAATGCGCTGGATGACCGGGTCGGATCCGCGAGGGAGGGACTTCATGGGGCGATTTCGGATTCCGTGATTATCGTCGAGTCTTCATCGAAAATTAACCACAATTCTGGAATCTGTCACGAAATTTATCCAGTCAAATCATCAATGGTTGATGAGAAAAGTCGCCGTTTCTTTGAAAAATGCCTCCAAGGCACCGGAGATTTCGGGAGTGAAATCCGCCGACTGAATCGCATGTAACATTAATTGCACCCATCTGTTACGAGCGATCTGGTCCACGACAAAAGGAGCATGGCGAATTCGCAATCGGGGATTCCCACGTTCGACGATGTAACGATCGGGGCCACCGAAACGATAGATTAAGAAATCTCGCAACCGGCGCTCCGACTCGGGAAGCTCAGCCGGAACATACATCGGCCCGAGGATCTCATCAGTGGGAACCTGTGCGTAAAAAGCTTGAACAAGACACGCAATACCCACTTCACCAACAGCGTCATAAATCGTTTCGGGAGCAGCTGCCACTGTGCAAATTCCAGACAGTTGAAAGACATTGCAACTTCAAGAGTAATAGTCGATTCGAATCCCAGCCCGTTGTCACTTCCAGCCATCAGTCAACAGCGACACTGTGCCTCGCAAGTCCATCAGGAATGATCTGACTCGCAGTTTCCGTTTCGCCTTCTTGGCCCACGCTTCGATTTCGTCTTCCAGCAGTTGGGCGTACTTGCGGTGGCACGCGGCTTCCTCTTCGAGCTGCTCTTGAGAATCACCGAACTCGGGAGCGACTTTGAAAACCTTGTGGTAGGCGCCACAGTGGCGATGTTCAAGGATATAAACGTCCTCAATGCGGTGCAGCTCGCAAGCGGCTCCAAGATGATCAAAAAAGCACTTTCGCCAATGCTCGTACTTTTTCAGACAACCTCCCAATGCCCCCAATGCGGCGCCGGCGAGTACCACATGGTCATAGCGATTCTCGAGATTGTCGTGATTCATGAATTCAACAGTGTCATCCAAGAGACGTGGATCCATGCAACTCAACAGCAAAACGGTGCCATTCGGTGGCGGATATGACAAATCGTGGGCGTGCGTATAGTGAATCATTGCCAAGATACGATCTCCGAGTGCATCAAACATGACTGAACCGAGTGACCCTGTTGGCCACATTCTGGCGACTGTCGCCTGAAAGTTCCACGATTCTATTTCGCTTCAGGTCAATCTGGTACAATTCGATCAGCAATAAGATCCATGGAACCTCGCCGCACGTTGTTGAAGAAACTCGTCGTCACTAGAACAATTTCGTTCGTCCAGAATATATGGCGGAAACTCGCATATCACTGATTCAGCGTGTCCGCAATAAGGAAGATTCGGATGCTTGGGCTCAGTTTTTTGCCATTTATCGCCCACTGTTGACGGCCTATGTTCGCAAACGGGGAGTATCAGAACACGATGCGGCTGATGTCGTGCAGGACGTTTTTGCACGGTTGATTCCGGCTCTGCCTCGATTCGAATTCGACGCCCAGCGCGGGCGATTTCGAACGTGGTTGTGGCGTGTCACGCACAACGCACTCGCAGATTGGGGTCGTCACCGTGCCACTCGCAACCAGGCGGAGCGCGGCTGGGTTGACTTGTATCAACCGGATGCGAACGATGAATCAGATGCGGAATGGAATGAACTTTATCGTCGGCGCATTTTGGAAATAGTAACCGAACGTGTCCGAGCATCGACACAGCCGGTGACCTGGGCCTGTTTTGAAGGGCGAATCCTCGCCGGACGCCCAGCTGCGGAAATCGCCGACGAAACTGGAGTTTCCGTCAATGCCGTATATGTGAACGCCTCGCGTGTCATGGCTCGAGTTCGCGAAGAATGTGAAGCGTTCCAGGAACCCTGAGTTTCCGATGAAATCCACCTGCCCGCCTGACGACGAACTGCTGGCCCTGGCCACTGACGAGCCTGGATTCGATTCGCTGCGCGAGCACGCCGACCACTGTTCCGAGTGCCAGAAACGGGTCAAGTTTTATCGCGGAGAAATTGCGGAATTGCGTTCACTATCGCATCAGAGCATGTCTCCATTGAGCCATCACACTCTCCCCAGCACGGAGGAAGAAAACCTCCCAAGTGGCTCGGTCATTGGCCGCTATGTGATTGTCTGTGACCTTGGTTCTGGCGGGCAGGCCGACGTCTATCGGGTGATTGATCCAGACCTGCGGCGCGATCTGGTCCTGAAACTGTCACATCGTCGATCTCAAGATGGCGAGGGGCAGCGCGTTTCGCTCCTCTCGGAAGGCCGCCTGCTGGCCGCACTGGATCACCCCGGTCTCGTTCGCGTGTTTGATGTCGGGCTCTACGAAGGTCGACTTTATCTGGTGCTGGACCACGTTCTGGGCCGCAATTTGGAACAAACGTTTAATGGGAAGCGGCCACCCGCTCGGGAAGCCGCGCGGTTGATTGCCGAGGTTGCCAAAGTTGTTGCGTACGCCCATCAACACGGCGTCGTACACGGTGATATTACTCCGCGAAACATTTTGATCGACAATCAGGGACACACCCGGTTGATTGATTTCGGTCTATCGCAGTTCGAAGATGCCTGGAGTGAAAGTTCTGGCCCGCGCGGAGGAACTCCGGAGTTTCTCCCGCCAGAAATTGTCGTCGGCGAATACGCATTAGGTTCCGGACCCGCGAGTGACGTCTTCGGGCTGGGAGCCACCCTGTATTGGTTATTGACAGGCCAGCCTCCGTTTACAGGCGAGTCTCAATCGGACGTGATCGAACAGGCTCGACTGTGCCAGATCGATCTCGAAGCCCTGCGACGTGTTCACGTCCCGGGTGCGATCGCCCGCGCCTGCCGCCAGGCGCTGGCATCCAATCCCAATGCCCGTCCGACTGCGGATGTCCTGGCCGTCATGCTGCAGCGCGCAGCGAAACAGTGGATCACTCGCGGTATTGCGGCAGCCGTTGTGATGGTCTGTTTGGCTCTGGGGCTTTTCTGGTGGTGGCCGGATTTTCAGGACGACGCCGTTTCCCAACCCGGCAACATAGTGCAGTCCGTTCCCAAAGTCACGATTGATGGAATTCGTACCCTGTCAAACGTATTGCCGTTGCACACTGGCGACCGATTGTCCGTCGCCTGCAACATTTCACATGGCGAGAAGGCAATCATGCTGTGGTTCAACTCCCGCGGAGAACTCAACGTGTATTCGCCCGTGCGAGATGTCACGGACCGGGTCGACCGCTGGGTCTATCCGGCACCGCGAGAACAAATCTCGCTCCCTCCGCCCGAGGGAACCGATATGATTTTCTTCTGCCGGGGTGAACCCGTCTCAGAAGCGGAGATACGTGCCTGTTTCCCCACCGGACAATCGCTTCCGGCCCTCCCCAAACGAAACTATGTCGAACTCCAGCGTAGTGAAATCGTCCTGCATGGCCCGCTCAAGAAATCAGAGATTCCCAACGAAATCTATCAGGTCGAGACAATCATGAAGGAAATCAATCGATCTTTGATCAAGTATTTTGACGGAGTCACCGGCATTGCCTTTCCGCATCACCCCGCCGAGGATTCAGATTGATGATGGAGGCGTGATCTTGTGCAGGCAAGAATCTGGGATTGAGATTGAAACCAGAATTGCAGGTAGAATCTCATTTCTTTTTATGCATCGCATCGCCACATGAGGCATCGTCGTGAGGGAATTCGGAGTGCAGATTTCCACGTAAGCAAGGTTGCCAAACGTTGGGCATCGGACCTGAAATGAAGCGAACTGCCTCGATCTTTGGTGATATCGGCTGAAACAGATCCCTCACTTCGTGACCGATCAACTTGCCGCGATTTGATTTCGAGATTCGCGATAGACATCAGCGGTACTGCACCTGTCAGCCAGACAGAACGGCAAATAGGAGCCACAAGACAAGACACAACAAGAGCTTACGCGTACTCCTCGGTGGGATGTTTGATGCAGTACCGTAACCGCCGGCGTGGGAGTTCGGTCGTTCCGGCAACGTGGGTTCCGCGAGCAATTCTCTCTCAACGCGTCCTCGATTTAGAAAATCTCAATCCCTTACGAATTTTCCTGAAAGGTCTCGGGCATTACCGCTGTATCACCAGTCGAACAGTGCAATGTCTTTGGTCGAGCTTTCAGGAGAATTGTGATGTCCACCGAATTAAGTCAATGGCGCCCTACATCAAGCCACTCCGCGACGCGGTCGTATCGTGCCCAGCGAGTGAAGTCGTCCGCTGAACAGAGATCCGATGATTTCTTACGGCACAATGCGCTCAGCTTTGTCTATTCCATGATGATCGTGGCGACGTTGGCATATCTGGTTTGGAGAATGTAGCGTGAATCGCGTTACCGAACTCCGCTGCGTAACTTGAACGATGATTGACATGAAGCGGGATTCAAGTCAAAATCGGTTCAAGCCATTAAACTTGAGGAGTAACGTCGCATGAGGCCTGCCGAAATGATGAATTGCGCAGATCGGCTGAAGGTACTCGCCGATGAGACTCGACTGATGGTTGTCAGACAGTTGATGCTTGGACCGAAGCATGTCGGCGAAATCAACGCAGCGATAAATGTCGAATCGACATTGCTTTCGCATCATTTGAAAGTGCTCCGCGACGCTGGAATTGTGCTCGCCCAGCGCGACGGTAAGTCGGTGCTCTACCAGCTCGCTCCTGGAGTGGAAAAGGACGAAATGAGCCAGTCCGTGAATCTCGGTTGCTGCGTGATCTCTTTCGAGGAATGACTGAACCCCATGTGCATCCCGTTCCAAATTCGTTCTTACATCGCACTCGCCTGTTTGCTGAGTTTGTTCACGTGTGGATGTGGCGCTGCAGACGGAGCTCGCACAACGGCCGCTCCGCGCCAAACGCAGATCACGATTACTGGCGCAAGTACGATTGCGCCGCTCATGGGTGAAATTGGAAAACGTTTCGAGGCAGAACATCCGGGAATTCGAGTTGATGTGCAGACGGGGGGCTCATCGCGTGGTGTAGCGGATGCTAGAAACGGTTTGGCCGATATCGGAATGGTTTCACGCGATCTCAAGCCCGATGAAGCCGATCTGCAGCGATTTCTCATCGCGCGAGACGGAGTTTGCATCATCCTGCATGCCGAAAATCCTGTGCAATCCCTCAGCCGCGAACAAATCATCAGCATTTACACCGGTCAGACTCGGAATTGGAAAGCCGTGGGCGGCAGGGACGCACCGATCACCGTTGTCAACAAGGCCGAGGGGCGCTCCACCCTAGAGGTCTTCGCGACGCACTTCAAAATCAACACTAAAGAAATTCATGCGGATGTCGTGATCGGCGACAATGAGCAGGGGGTCAAAACGGTAGCGGGAAATCCTCTGGCCATTGGATACGTCTCGATTGGAACGGCTGAAGTTGATCGCGAAGGTGGTGTTCCGATTCGACTACTGTCCTTAAACGAGGTGGAAGCATCCGTAAAGAACGTCCGCAATGGGACTTTTCCGATGTCTCGGACCCTGAACCTGGTGACGAAAACGCCGCCTGAAGGGACAATCAAGGAATTGATCGATTTCGCGTCGTCGTCCAAAGTCCATGACTTGGTGAAGGAGCTCTCGTTTGTTCCGATCGACTAGAGATCGTTTCCTGAGCTTGACGTTGCATGGGCTGGCTGCGGTTTCTGGCCTGATCGTGGTGCTGGTGCTTGCGTTCGTACTGCAGGAGTCATCTCCCGTACTTTCGCGAGTGATGCTTAGCCGATTTCTTACCGATGGCTCATGGCATCCCGCGGCTGACGCGGCGGAGGGGGCCTTTAATCTGCTGCCAATCGTCGTTGGAACGCTCCTTTCGTCGGCCGGGGCCGTCGTTCTGGCTACGCCGCTGGGCATTCTTTCCGCCGTGTTTATTCAGTTCTATGCTCCATTACATCTGGCACGCTGGTATCGGCGGATGATCGAATTGTTGGCGGGCATTCCATCGGTCGTGTTCGGTCTGTGGGGGTTGGTCGTCCTGGTACCGTTGATTGCCAGGATTCATCCGCCGGGGCAAAGTCTGTTCACGGGAATTGTGATTCTGACGCTGATGATTCTGCCAACGGTGGCCCTGCTTTCGAATGCCGCTATGGCCGCAGTACCGCGCGAAATTGTCTCAGGTTGCGCGGCATTGGGATTATCGCGCCGTACAACAGCATTCCTGATCATCATCCCTGCGGCAAAGTCGGGACTCACCACGGCAGCGATCTTGGGATTGGTCCGTGCGATCGGTGAGACGATGGCGGTGGTCATGGTCTGCGGGAATGTCGTGCGGATGCCGGGCAGCTTGTTTGATCCGATCAGAACTTTGACTTCGACCATCGCCCTGGAAATGAGTTATGCTCGCGGGGTCCACCGATCATCGCTGTTTTTTTGTGGCCTGGTGTTACTCCTGGTGGTGACGGGGCTCATCGCTGTCGCCGAAATCGTCAGCCGGAGGCAGCTCCATGGCCCGGTTTAAGACGCGGACCGACCGAGTTCTCGACATCTGCGTCTGGACTGCCCCCGCGCTGGTCTCTGGACTCTTTCTGTGGTTAGTCGGTGACCTGGCCGTTCGCGGTTGCGGCGCATTCTGGCCGGGCGAATCAGAAGCCAGCGGATTTTTTCGCCTCACCGAACCGCTTGAACTCGTCATAAAGTTCTTGACCGGTGCTCCTGAACGTGCCGGAAGAAGCGGCGGGATCGGTCCGATTCTCGTTTCAACCGGACTGATTTTGATGGTCTGCATGTCAATGGCAATTCCCTTCGGACTGGGAACGGCTCTGTTGTTGAGCGAGTTCGTTGCCCCGCAAAATCGATTCGGCAGAATTGTCCGCCGCAGCCTGGATGTCTTGGCAGGTGTCCCCTCGATCGTCTTCGGCTTATTCGGCAATGCGGTTTTCAGTCAGTTTTTGGGACTGCGGTTCTCGATTTTATCCGGCGGATTGACACTGGCTTGCATGGTGCTGCCGCTGCTGATTCGTTCGACTGAAGAGGCTCTGAATGCAGTTTGTCCCACGCAGCGACATGCTGCGACCGCACTCGGCTTCAGTCGTTGGGCGACGGTCTTTCAAATCATTCTGCCCCAGGCGACTCCCGGTGTTGTTGTTGGACTGGTCCTCGGGATTGGTCGAGCATTGGCCGAAACGGCGGCCCTGATCTTCACCAGTGGCTATGTTGATCGCATGCCGCGGTCCGTTTTCGATTCAGGACGATCGTTGTCGATTCACATTTACGACCTCTCGATGAACGTTGCCGGCGGCAACCAGAACGCCTACGCGTCAGCACTGGTACTGATCACTGTTCTGGCCTTGATCAATGCCGCAACCAACTGGCTGGCGACCCGTTTTCTACAACGAGAGGCCGGTAATTTCTGATGGCAAATCAGACTCAAACGCCAGTTCCTCTGGACTTTCAACCATTGGCATCGCCTATGGCGATGGAGCACGTCACAATCCAATACGGCAACAAAGTCGCCGTTCGAGACGTTTCATTGTTATTTGCTCCCAAGTCGATCACGGCTCTCATCGGCCCCTCAGGATGTGGAAAGACCACTCTCCTGACGAGTCTTAATCGGTTGACTGATTTGATTCCGCATTGCCGTGTCAGTGGTAGTGTCCGGTTGGCAGAATTGGAAATATTTGATCAGCGCATCGACGTCATTGAGTTGCGGCGGCGGGTCGGCATGATCTTTCAACGCCCCAATCCATTCCCGATGTCGATCCGCCGCAATCTGGAACTCCCGCTTCGCGAGCACGGTCTGCGAGACCGGCACAAGCTCGCGGAAAAAGTCGAGCGGACATTGACCGAAGTTGGGCTGTGGACCGAAGTGAAAGATCGCCTGGACCGTTCCGCATTGACGCTTTCCGGCGGGCAACAGCAAAGGCTTTGCCTGGCGCGTGCCCTGGCCCTTAACCCCGAAGTGATCTTGCTCGATGAACCCTGCAGTTCCCTGGATCCACTTTCAGTAGCAGTCATCGAAGACTTGCTCGTTCGTTTACGTGCAAATTGCACAATTGTGGTCGTCACACACAATCTCGCCCAGGCCCGCAGAATCGCGGACAGCACGGCCTTTCTGTGGGCCGACGAGGCCGGTGGACGCCTGATCGAACACAGAGCGACAAAAGCACTGTTCGATTCTCCACGTGAGAGCCTGACTGCCGCATTTGTCACGGGCCGCGTTGGGTAATCCTCGAACACATTTAGTGTCATTTCCCTGCTGGCCATTCACGAGTCTCTTTCAGTGATTCACCCGTTTCGAGAAGACTCTTGAGACTCGCCAGTAAATGGGGCCAGCCAGTCGATACGGCTCCAATCAGTTTCGATTCAGGTTTATCGATTTCATGGACGACCGTAAGCTTTACCGATTCTCCCATTTGCTCCAGTTCGTAAGTCAAGCGGGAATAGCCCTCCTCACGCATCTCGGGCTTGAATTCATTGCGCCAGGACAGCACCAGCTTCTTGTGCAAATCGATTTCCAGGACTTCCCCGCTATCGGCAACCCGTCCATCGGGAATCATAATTCGCCAGGGCGAACCCTGTTTCCAGTCAGACTCTTGCCAGGTTCCGACCCAATACTGGCGTGTAAATTCCGGGTCGATCAAGGCCTGCCACAGTTTCTCCGGCGTCGTGCGGATATAGGTCACATAAACGAATCGCGAATCAGCCATCGGTTTCTCCTTCCAGACGTTTCTTGAGTTCCGCCAGGGCGTGTAGCCGCCCGTGTTCGAATTTGCCAATCCAACGTTCAGCGATGTCGTTGATTGGCACCGGGTTGAGGTAATGCAATTTCTCTCGCCCTCGCCAGATCGTCGCCACCAGATTCGCCGCTTCCAGTAGTTTGAGGTGCTTGGTCACTGCCTGCCGGGTCATGTCTAAGCATCCACAAAGCGCGCCCAGCGTCTGCCCATTGTCCGCATAAAGACGGTCGAGCAACTGCCGCCGGCCCGGATCGGCTAATGCCTTGAACACCTTGTCCATGTCTGCATCCATAGCCCAATTATGCAACCGAAAGGTTGCATGTCAAGTCCAGCTCGATTGGGACACGGGGATCGAGCAGGTGTCCCGCCGGACGATTTGTCCGCTTCATTCGTCAATCTCAGCTTTTAGAAATTGTTCGCGTCGTTTCTAAACGATTACTACCAGCGAATTTTCAGAGTACAATAGGAGGGCTGCTCTCGAAACTTGATCGCGCGATTCCGCGAAGCGTATCGAGTTTTCTAATGCATTCTTGGAGTTCCCGGCTGATGTCCACTCTGTTCCGAATCTGCGGTCTCGCTCTAATCATCTCCGGCGCAGGATGCGGCGCGCCTGCTGATGCAGTCGATTCAGCAGCGGAATTTGCGGCTCAGGGCAACTCATGGATGGAGCTGCGAAACTTTAATGATGCCCTCAAATGCTACAACCAAGCCATTCAGCGCGCCCCCGATCGCGCAGAATATTACGTTTTCAGAGCCCATGCCGAGTTAAACAACGGAGACAACAAGGCGGCTCTGAAGGATTGTGATGCTGCCGTTCAACTCGATCCGGAGAATGCGGTGACTCATCTTTGTCGAGGTGATGTCAGGCGCGCTCGGGGCGATCTTGATGGGGCCATTGAGGATTTCTCTGAGGTCATTCGAATTGATCCGAAATCGACAACGGCCTACTTTCATCGTGCACATGCCTGGAATGAGAAACGGAACTTTGACGCTGCGATTAGTGATTACTCGGAATTCCTGCGACGGGAACCGGTCAACTCCGAGGCTTACTCCAATCGAGGACTCGTCCGGTATGAGAAGGACGATTTCGACGCCGCAATGAAAGATTTCTCGGCGGCAATTCAATATGACGCGAAGAACGCGACGGCCTACAGCGGTCGAGGTATGGTCTGGCATATGCAAGGCGATTACCTGGCCGCGATCGAGGAATATAACGCAGCTATTCGAATCAACCCCAATGACGCCGCTTTTTACGTGAGTCGCGGTCTCTCCTGGCAAGCCAGGGACGAGCTCGATTTTGCTTTGAAAAACTATTCCGAGGCCATACAACTGGATCCGAAACTGGCGTCGGCTTACCAAAGTCGAGCCACTGTTTGGCACACCAAGTCGGATTACATCGCTGCCGTCAAAGACTATACAGCAGCCATTCGTTTGAATCCGAAGGACGCGAAGACATTCGATGGCCGAGGACGCAGCTGGTATGCCCAAGGCGACCTTGATGCGGCATTGAAGGACTTTTCCGAAGCAATTCGACTCGATCCCAAAGATCTCGGGTCCTATTTCAACCGGGGAAACTTAGCTTTTGAAAGCGGTGATTACATATCGGCGGTCAAAGACTACACCGAAGCCATGCGTCTCGATCCGAAATCTGTCGAGGCTTGCGGCAGCATGGCATGGATCTGCGCCACTTGCCCCGATGATTCCTATCGCGATGGTCGCAAATCGATCACATTGGCAACCCAGGCTTGCGAATTGTCAAATTGGACGCTGCCATTTCCCATCGCGACACTCGCCGCCGCTCACGCTGAATGCGGTGAGTGGGAACAAGCGGTCAAGCGACAGGAGCAAGCTATTGAGAAAATGACTGACGACGAGGCAAAGCAAGACGAGAGAGACCGGCTGGAACTCTATCGACAACACAAGCCTTATCGACAAAAGCCGAAACAACAGAACTAAGGATTTGCGCAGCAATAAGTGCCGTAGGATGGGCACTCTTGCCCGTCGATGACCTGAAAGGCCGTAGGCAACTTCCGACAGTTAATGATGCGCCGATCCTAAGGTGCGAAACGCTGGCTCAACGTGATAAAATCGATGTGGTCTTGCAGACACTGTTCGCCGGTGCTCCAGAATGATCGACGAATCGTCAATCGTTTCACCGCGTTTGCGGACATTTCAGGATAGTACCTGCCAAAATGAAATAAGGCCCGAAGTGCTAATCTTTACCTTTGCCTCAGGTCAACGATCATGAACGATACTGCGCGTCGCCTGACATTGGCTGGCGAAATGACTTATTCCGCGGGCTCCGCTGCGTTTGCCCTAATTTGGCCTCACTTGTCCGTCATGTGGTATCGTCCAACCGTCGAACATTATAAAGAAGGATTTCCGACGGCAGAAGAACTGGAGCTTGATGCTGACGAACGTCTTGTCGGTGTGCCTGAACGTGTGGCTCAGCTTCGAGGCGAAATGACCGTGCAAGACTGTCATGCGACAATCATCTCGGCATTCGGCTTGGAAACGGTCATTCGTGGCATTGAGACCCATACGATCTGGATGGTGTCTCTCGACGATGCCGATGCCGGAATTCGACGTCCCCGCTGTTGAAGAGCAAATTCTCGCCGTGAATTTCGATTTACAACTCTCCAGTTGCCACATGATTTGCTTTCAGCCAGTCGATCAAGTCCACCGGGTTTTGATTTTCCAACTGGATGTACCAATGAGATCCAAACTTGTTTTCCACCAACCGCGTCAGCAGTTCCTGTTTCGACTTGGCGACAACGGTCAGAAACAAGGCTTCTTTGCGAGCGCCGACAACCCATTCCCGAGCGGGCAATACGTTCTTCAATCCACTGCCGCCGAAGGTCTTTTTCAATCCAATCGATCCCTTGGATGCATCAATGGTATCTAAGACGCTGTCGGCGTAGGCGACGAGACTTTTGTCTCGTGCGGTATTGGAAACACCCACTAGCTCTTTGAGCTGACGGATGTCTTCCGCCAGTTCGGCCAGCGTCTCGGTGGACTTTTTGATTCTCTCGACGACTTCAGGTAGGCTCTCCGAAATCACATCAGCCGAATTTCGGATCTTGTCGACGACCGGCGGCAACTGCTCATTGATGGTCAGCCCCGTTTCGTGCACCTCCTGGATCGAACGCCGGATCTCCTGTCGCACGTCGTTAATCATCCAACCTACTGCTCCCAGGAAAATGATAGCAGTGACGAGACAAATCCATTTGAACATCGGCCAAACCCTCTCAAGTTCTCTCAATTCCCATCCAAAATTGGAACTGCATTGACTCATCATCATAGTCGCATGCCAGCTCGTTTTTGAACGGAAACGTGTCGTCATTCGAAACAGTGTTGGAAAAACGCGATGCTGAGAGTCAGAAACCGAGACCAGGTCGAACCGCGATCAGACTGAAGGTTCTTGCGTCTCGGACCGTTTACCTGGGGGCATCGTTGCGACCGGAAAACTGGGGTTTTCCTGTTCTGCCGTAGTGGTTGCGCTGGATTCAAGGCGTTCTTTCCTTGCGTCATGTCACCGGCACTGACAATCATTCGATGATTCCGTCCTCGCCATCACTTTGCCGGTCGGTTTACAGGTAATCTCGGGAGATTTATACTGCGCACGTTCATAAATGAGACGTTTGATCGCGGGGATAGATATTGAAAAAGACTCATTTGTGGCCGCGAACAGAATATACTGTTCGCGGTCTTGAAAGAGACTTTCGCAACACAGACGCCTGCGACCAAACGCCTCATTTTTACTCGCGCAAGGTATACCTTTCCACCCGGCCCCCCACAGTTAAGCCACTCTCAGCCTGCTGACTGGAATGACGCTCGGACAACTCTTTTTGAGGTTTGGACCGACAAAACACACCTTCGCACTGTTGAAATAATGCCGCAAGAGTCCCGTAATAACGCTCGCCCAGGTCGGTTTGCCACGACCTCGTGGAGCGTCGTTTTGAAGGCGAACGCTCGCGACGCGGATGGAAAAGTCGCGTTTGAAGATTTGTGTGTCGCATATTGGTATCCACTGTTTGCCTATGCGCGGCGTAAAGGTCTGTCGGCGCAGGACGCTGAGGATGCGGTGCAGTCTTTCCTGGGGGGGCTGTTTGAATCGGGCGTGGTCGAGCGGGCCAATCCGGAACGCGGCCGATTTCGAAGTTTCCTGATTACCGCATTCAATCAGTTTTTCTCTCAACTGTACGAGTATGATTCGGCGAAAAAGCGTCGGCCGACAGGTCGGTTGATCTCGATTGATGTCGCGTTCGGCAATGAGCGTTACCTTCGCGAGCCTGCTGATCGCGAGACGCCGGAATCACACTTTGAGCGGGCTTGGGCGTTGACCGTCATTGAGCGTGCGATCGCTCGGCTAAAAATCGATTGGGTTGCCAATGGGCGCGAGGAGAAATTTGACGCATTAAAGGGTTATTTGACGAATGCGGGGACTGAAAGCGGTCGCGAGTTGGCCAGTAAGCTGGGGATGTCCGAAGGGGCGGTTCGCGTCGCACTGCATCGGCTGAAGTCTCAATTTGGGCAAATGTTACGTTCGGAAGTTGAATTGACGTTGGAGAGCGGTGCCGATGTGGATCACGAGCTGAAGTTGTTGCTCGCGGCATTGGCTGCCGCGTGAATCTTGATTCTGCGTAACAATTTCCGGCCAATTCCAATATTCAATCATAGAGGGTTCAGATAGTCCTTTGAGCGTACTGGCGAAATCATGCATTCCGATCCTGCGGTGAAATGTCCTGAATGTGGTGGTACGATTCCTCCTCAGGCACCGCTAGGGTTGTGTCCGAGATGTATGGTCACGATCGCGCTGGACTCAGGAGCGAAGGAGCGAAGTTCCGGGGGCCGATTTGAGATTCCGACTTGTGCGGAGTTGGTGCCTCACTTTCCAGACCTGGAAATCTTGAGGCTCCTGGGTGCGGGCGGAATGGGAGCGGTCTATCAGGCTCGTCAGCCAAAACTGGACCGGGATGTTGCATTAAAGATCCTTTCGCCAGAACTCGCCCTGGCTCCTGAATTCGTGGAACGCTTCTTTCGTGAAGCCCGAGCTCTGGCCAAGTTGAATCATCCCAACATCGTTGGGGTATATGATGTCGGACAGAACGGTCCATTCCTGTTTATTCTGATGGAGTTTGTCGAGGGGGCGACCCTGCGCGACCTGTTGCAGCAGGGAAAAATTGAGGCTGCAGAGGCCCTGCGTATTGTTCCCAAGATTTGCGAGGCGATTCAGTTCGCACATGACCGGGGCGTCATTCATCGGGATATCAAGCCGGAGAATATTCTGTTCAACGAGTTGGGGGCTGTCAAAATCGCCGATTTCGGTCTCGCGAAATTAACATCCGCCGATCGAGACAGTTTGACCGGCACGAATGCACGAATGGGAACAGTGCACTATATGGCTCCCGAACAGGTTGCCAACACCTCGACCGTAGATCATCGTGCCGATATCTACTCGTTGGGCGTGACGTTCTATGAAATCCTGACCGGCGAATTGCCGACGATCGATTATCAGCCGCCGTCGCGGAAATCGAGTGTCGACTCGGGCGTGGATCGCATCGTGGGGCGCAGTCTGAAGACAATACCGAGCGAACGGTACCAACGGGCAGCGGAAATGCAGTCGGATCTCGAACGGCTTGCATTCTGGCGCGGACGTTTATCGGGATTGGCCTGGGGCGGTGTGATCGCCGTTCTGGCAGTTGTTGTGGTCATCGTCATGATCTCCAACCGCGGCCATGAACCACGGCCAGTGGCTCACCTTGGCTCTGAAACCGCCGGATCTATTTCGAACTCCACCAATGCAAATTCGGCCAAAACAAATTCGGCCAAGACAGATTCGACGAGCGTTTCGAAGACCGAGTCCACTCAATTGGCGAGTTCCATTCCCACTTCCAAGTCTGCTGTGCAACCCAACACTTCTCCACCGACTGTTGTTCCCATAGCGTCGACGACGCAGGCGAAACCGCTTCAAATTTTAATATCCCCTGATGCCGCGAAGATCGCCGAACTCTTTACTGACGCATGGACCTGGTCTGAACCTGTCAATCTGGGACCGGTCATCAATTCGAAAGCAGCAGACTCACAGCCCTGCCTGTCACGCGACGGATTGACTTTGATCTTCGGTTCATCGCGCTCCGATGATGGGACGTGGACATATGATCTATGGCAAAGCCGGCGATCGTCGCGGGATACGCCGTGGCAGCCACCCGAAAAGTTAAAGCCTCCTGTCAATACTGTGTCGTTTGAATCAGACCCCGATTTGTCCGAAGATGGTCTCAGCTTGATCTTCGCGTCAAATCGTAATGGGGGATATGGCGAGATTGACGTGTGGTGCAGCCAACGTGAATCGGTTGATTCACCCTGGGGATTTCCGACGAACGCGGGACCGCAAATCAACACGAAAAGGAATGAAGGCGTGGGGACAACCTGGGGTGAGGGCAAGGTCTTCATTTACACCAGTTACAATCTCTTTTTTAAACAACGCTTGATCATGCAGACCTTGAGAAACGACAGGCACGAGCCGCTTAGTAATTCTAAGAATGTGGATATTGTCATTGATAGGGCCGGAAACGTGTCCGATCCGTCTATCAGTCGCGATGGCCTAGTTCTGTTGTGGACAGAACAAATGAACGAAGATGGAGATGGGCCAACTCAGGCAGATTTGTTTTATTCTGTCCGGCAGAGGAATGAAATCTTTCGGCGGGGAATTCGAATCGAATGTCCGGTCAATTCCATCTGGTCGGACTCATCCGCATTTCTTTCTGCGGACGGAAGAACATTGCTGTTTGAATCGAATCGCGAGGGGACGCTGGGCGAGGGTGACCTGTGGATGTCTGAACGTATTCGCGTCAACAAAAGTCAGCCCGATGGGCCCCCTCAAAATCATGTACTCGGCTTTGATGGAGTGACGACGACAGTTGAGATTCCCACACTGGCGCGAGACGGTCAGGGACCGTTAACGATTGAGGTCTGGGCCCGCGGAATGCGTTCTCCATTCGCGAAGGTGATGTTTGCCCTGGGGGGGGCAAGTCGCTGTCAAATCAATCTCGAGCCCGAAGGCTGGTGTATCAGCGATAGTTCTCTGAAGTCCGTTAAGACGCCGTGTTACTTTCCCGGTGCAGAAATGGAATGGACACATCTGGCCTATGTCATCGACGGAGCGGAAGGAACGTTTTTCATCAACGGGAAGCAAGTCTGCCGGCTTCCCCGGGAGAATGTTTCAGCAAAGTCGAATGAAAATTTGCTGAAATCGAGTTGGCTCGGCGGACATCCTGGATCAGGCGGCAAGACTCAACCCATTCATTTTCACGGCGAAATTGACGAGGCGCGGATTTCAAAGTCTGTTCGGTATCGTACAGAGTTCACCCCCGAACGAAAATGGAATTCCGATCCCGAGACTTGGGCGCTGTATCATTTCGACGAAAGAAAAGGGGATCAGTTGCAAGACGCATCGGGAAACCAGCACCACGGAACGATTCAAGTTCCATTCTGGAGAAAGGCAAAGTAGAAACGTGGAAACGTCGGATGGACCTCTGGTCTCAGTGTTACCCACTTCTTTTTGCTTGAAACACGTTGTTTCAGGTAATTTGCACAGCAAGGGTAGTACAAGTAAGGGGGCAAGATTGCGAGTTGTCCTACTTTT
>JAQGHT010001236.1 GCA_028291565.1 Planctomycetaceae bacterium
AGGATGGTTTCGCCCAAATCACCGCCACCAACGATTTCACCCTTCTCGCCACCGAGCTTCACGACGGTCGCGCTGCCATTCTCGTTGACCAGATAAAGGTGGCCGCCCGCCAGGACAGGCGTTGCGCTGAAACCGCCGTCACCTTTAACGCGTAATTGCC
Source organism: Planctomycetaceae bacterium (assembly GCA_028291565.1). Taxonomy (GTDB): domain Bacteria; phylum Planctomycetota; class Planctomycetia; order Planctomycetales; family Planctomycetaceae; genus JAKFVC01. Next base: position 161 of record JAQGHT010001236.1, read on the forward strand.
ACAAGGTCTTGCCATCTTCCACGGACGCGCACGTCAAGACGCTGCCGCGGCCCAGGATGTACACTTTTCCGTCATAAACGACAGGCGAAGATGTCCCTGGACCTAATTTCGATTCATTCCAAAGTTGCTTAGGATTCTTGCTGGCAGCATCGACTTTCACAGCCGTCAGTCCGTTCGAGGGAATCATGAGAATCTCCCCATTGATGCCAGTGGAAGGAATCGTTGAAGCTCCATTGTCAAAGCTCCAGACTTGTTTTCCATCGATCGGACTATATGCCGTCAAGCCCTTTCCAGATTGCAATAGCACGAGATCTTCCGCCGGGGTCGCGCCTTTGAACACGCCGGGCGAAGTCCAGTTGGACATCTTGGGACGATCAATTTTCCAGCGTTGTTGCCCATTAGTGACATCCAACCCCGCTGCGAAGGATTCGCTGTCGCTTTCGACCTGGACAATGACAGTATCACCAATCACAACCGGCGAAGAGGACATTCCCAGACTATTGCTGGCGTTCGGAAAATCGAGTCCCAGACCACGAAACCACAGCAGATTACCGTCCAGATCCAGACAGACGAGGTCATTACTCGAGTAGAAGGCAAAAATCCGCTGTCCGTCACTGGCTGGTTGAGGTGTGGCGACGGCCATCTTGGGATGGCACATCGTGCGGCCGGTGGCCCAGAACTGACGTTCCCACAGTTCTTTTCCGGTATCCGCATCAAATCCCAGGACATGCAGTCGGTCTTGGGATTTGCCGCTGCTGGCGGTGACGAAGACTCGATTGCCGACGATGATGGGACCCGAAATTCCCCGACCGGGTAAGTTTGCCTTCCAGGCGATATTTTCGGTGGGAGTCCACGAGGTGGGCAAGACCTCATTGGCTGCGATTCCGGTGCTATCAGTACCTCGAAATTGCCGCCAATCAGCCGCTGACAGGCTGCCGACGACCAGGCAAACACAAATCGAACAGGAGCATGCAATTCGACGCAACATTATGAATTCAATTCCTTTCACGGAAATGGATGAGCATCAGTCATTTTTGTCAGTCGCCGAATACGAATTTAGATCGCATCTGGCGAGAGTCCGGCTTTAGCCGGAGGGTAAGTGCGGGGTTGACGGTGCGACGCTTCGTTTGATTCTTTCGCCGTTGATTTCACTCCGGATTTTCTCATAGCCAAGGTTGTCAAACCTTGGGCGTCGAACCGGAAACGGAGCAAACCGTCCCAATCTCTCACGAGATTAGCTACCTCTTGCTGTAGCCAAGGTTGCCAATCCTTGGGGCTCGAACCGAAAACGGAGCGAACCGTCCCAATCTCTCACGAGATCGGCTACAAAATCCATCACCGACTTTCAAGCAATCCGACGTGGGACTTATCGCCCCGCTTGAAAGTTCACCGCTTTCGCAACTGCTTTCCCCACTGCGGGCTTACCTGCATCGTTCGTTGAAGCAACCGGGGCCTTGCTGTCGCGCGTGGTCGAAAGAATTGCCGTCCCCGTTTTGTCACAGACTCGGAGTTGAAACTGCCAACGTTGAGCCCATTCTTCGGTTTGTTCGTTTTGACAGATTTTCAACAGGATCTGGTTCGGTCCTTTTTTCAATTGGGCTCGCATTCGATATTGATCGATGGCCATGCCCCGGTGATATTCTTCCCGCCCGAATACAAATGCCCCATTGACCCATAATTTCCAGGCATTCGGAGTTCCCAGCCGCAGATCCACGGTCTGGTCTTTATCACTCGTGAAAACGGTCGACGCGTAGGTCACCGATCCCTTTTGCGGTGCCGTCACTTTCGACAGGTCGACGAGGCCGTATTTTTCATCGGTGACGTATTTTGACCAGCTGACATCGCCCTTTTGCCCGGCATATTTCCCGTCCAATTTCAGTTCAGATTCTGGCGCATAGGAAATCTCGAACCCCTTTTTCTGAGTGTTGTCAAACGGCCCGATCAATTGCCAATCCAAGATGAATCCGAAATGCCTGGCGAGATCGACTTTGGCCCCCAGTTTATCCAGCGGTTTCATGATGGCTTCGACCTGGTCTTCATCGCGGGCCGCGTCAATTGCTTTCAGTAATGCCGCCTTGGCTTCGTCGGTCTTGCCGTCTGCTTCTGATTTCGTGGCTGAAATGATCAATCGCGCCACTGCGTCGCGTCGAAATTCCGTGCTGGGATCTTGCAGCATTCCCGGAATCAGACGGTCCGCAGCACCTGCGTCGACCTTCAATAACCACTCAAACGCCATCCGGCGAGCCCGTGGATCATGCTGTGTCTGGGCGATGAACTGCTCGAGATCCGCTTGAGGCAGCTTGCCTGTGGTTCGGAATTCTCGATCGGCAATGGCTTCAAACGCGCTGCGCAACCAGTTGGCTGCCAGAGGATTCGCGTTATCAAAAGCGGGCAGAATCTTGGCCAGATCGGCGCTGCTCCCCTTCGACAGATCTTTCCAGGCAGCGGCCGCTTCAGCGTTTCCCTGCCCCTCTGGCCCAACCTTCAAGATCGTCTTCAACGAGGCATCGATGTCTGCGGCCTCGGCCTGCATTTCCCAGTATCCCGCGAACAACAAGGCCGCCGCAAGCAACAGACGGCTCCGGATTGATTTCATGAAACCCTCTCTATTCCCAAAACGAGGTGAATTCGTGTGAGCGCAATCGATATCGCAATTGGCGAAACGGTCACCCGACAAACGCCAAGTCCGTGTATGATACCTG
>JAQGHT010001237.1 GCA_028291565.1 Planctomycetaceae bacterium
GGGATGGTTTCCCTTCCTGCATTCTGGATCGATGCTGATCAATTCGAAATTTCAAAGCTTTCCTTCCGCTCATACGGCGACCGGAGCAGCCCTGGCCGTGGCATTGGCGAGGCTTTACCCCCATGCCGGCTGGTGGTTCGGCTTGCTGGCCGGGGCCGTCGCATTGCAGCGTGTTGAAACGGGCGCGCACTATCTCAGCGACACCTGCTTTGGGGGCGCGGTGGGCGTTCTTGTCGCTCTCACGTTCCAAACTGGGACGGCCTGGTCGCGTTGGTTCGACCAATTTGAGGCCAGATAATTAATTCGCTATCAATTGTTTGAGCACGCGGCGTGTGGCGGCCAGTGTCTCCTCAAGGTGAGTTTCCGTATGCACGGCGGAAATGCTTCCCTGCTTTGTCGGTAATGGGAAATGGAAGACCCCATTTTCGATCAACAGGCGACGATACCTGGTATCAAAATCGAACTGGTGATTCTGAGCCAGATCGTGCCAGTCTACAGGGACGTGATCCATGAAATAGACGCAAAACGCGGAACCCTGACGGGAAATCGAGACAGGAATCTGAAAGTCTTCGAAAGTTGCCTTCAGTCCGGCCTCCAGCTGCGCCCCTGTCTTTTCCAGTTGCCGATGGATGGCTCCGTTCCCCTCTGCGAGCAGTCGAATCGTGGCCATTGCGGCGACAACCGAAACAGGATGTGCGTTGTAAGTTCCGGCGATCAGAACGCGGCGTTGAGGATCTGGATGCACGAAGTATTCCAGCAATTCCCGTTTTCCAGCGATGACCCCCAATGGATAGCCGTTCGCGATCGCTTTGCCGAAAACGCACAAATCCGGCCGCACTCCACAGATTGATTGATAGCCTCCCAAAGCGTGACGAAATCCGGTTTTGACCTCATCCATGACGAAGACGAAACCGTATTTGTCGGCCAGTTTACGGATCCCTTCCAGATAGCCGGGTTGCGGCTTCACGATGCCGATGTTTTGCAGAATTGGTTCCGTGATGAGTGCCGCGATGGGATTCCGCCGGCAGCAATACTCGATCGACTCCAAGTCATTGAAGTTAACCACGTGAACGCGTCGAAGTTGTTCCGCGGGAATTCCGGCCGAGAGTGGTCGGACTGGGTATTCTCCTGGCGAAACTCGGGGGCCGATTTGATCCAGAGGCGTCATCACATTGCAGGCCACATCATTGTGCCAGCCGTTGTATCCGCCCTGCATGACGATTACGTCATCGCGGCCGGTATGTGATCTTGCGATCCGCAACGCGTGGTAGGTGGCCTCTGAGCCCGTATTTGTCAACTGAATTCTTTCAGCCGACGGCACATGTTTGCAGATGAGCTCCGCCAGGTCACCTTCGTAATAGGTCGGTCCGGCCCCCATCAGAGTGTGCCCGGATTGCAGCATCTCGATGACCGCTTGGTTGACGACGGGATGATTGTGTCCCAACAGGAAGGGAGCGAATGCGGCGTGGTAGTCGATGTACCGATTTCCATCTGCATCCCAGACGTAGGCTCCGTCGCCTTTCACAAAGCACAACGCCGGATCAATCTGGCGGTTCAGCGAGACGACGCCTCCTGGTATCAGAGTCTTATTGTGTTCCTGAATCTCCACAGATCGGCGATTACCAAGCCAGGGCGAATGCGACATGTTCAGAGAACACCTTCAATCTTTGGGGTCGTCAGAAGTATCCTGGTACGTGCTCAGCCGCCGCTGCATCTTGCGGCTCAGTCCTCAGTTTGACGCAACCGAGAATTATCGTCAACATGAGCGGACCTCGATGTGTCGTGGGGCATGGCAAATGTGACTGGCACAGCCGGAACGCGCTACCTTCCGGTTCCGGATTCCATTATGCCTCTGAACCGGGGACGGTTAACCTTCGGGGCCTTTTCAGGACCACAATTGCGGAGTAACCATGCGTCGAATTGACAGATTTCCCTATCGCTGTTGTCATTTTGCGTTAATCGTTGTGCTCTGTCACTTCAGTACGCAGCAAATCGCGCGGGCGGGTTGGAAGGCTGGCGTGGCAACCGCCAAAATTACCCCTGAAAAGTCGATGTGGATGGCCGGTTTTGCGGCTCGCAAGAAGCCCTCTGAAGGGGTCGCTCAAGACTTGTATGCCAAGGCTCTGGCGATCCAGGATGAACAAGGGCAGCGGCTGGTCATTGTGACCACGGATCTGATCGGGATCCCTCGCGATCTACGACTAAAACTGGCACAACAGGCGCAGGAAAAACATAAGTTGCCTCGAGAAGGCCTGTGGCTGAATGCGTCACACACGCATTGCGGTCCGGAATTGCGGATGAAACGCGTGTCGCTCGACGGTCCTGCGGAAGACGTGGAACAACGGTTAAAAGTCTCCCTCGATTATATGGCCAGGCTGGAACAGCAACTGATCGAAATCATTGGTGTGGCTTTGGACAAATTGGAACCTGCGAATCTCGATTATCTGCATGCAAGGTGCGGATTCGCGATGAATCGTCGGCGTCCGACTGTGACGGGGGTGACCAATAGTCCGCATTCCGATGGTCCCGTCAATC
>JAQGHT010001241.1 GCA_028291565.1 Planctomycetaceae bacterium
ACTTCACGAGGCCTGTCCGCGCCGCCTAAAGGCGGGACTCCAACGGCGCAAACGCAAACTTTTTGTCAATACGCTCGAGTTTAGTGCAAAGGTGGTCGCCACACCCCCACGAGGGAGTTGGTCTCTACGCAAGTCGCGAAATAAAAAAAGCTTGAGAAAATTGCGGTTTCCTGCTCCCCTCTCCCCGGAGTACCGAGGCGAGAGTCAATCATCTGTACATGACTTGTGTGGATACCAAATGCCACAAGGGCGGTGCCGGGAGATCAGCGAAAAGTGTCAGATAAAAGGAAATGACGATGCCCAGAACGTTCGTCTTAATATCCCTGATGACAATGATCCTGTCTGGGTGGCCGGGCCGTGTCTGTTCTGATGAACCAATCGGCAAACTGAGTCCGATACTTCACGGCGAAGGGGACTTGGAACTTGCCCCGCACGGTCAAGGAAACGTGTATGCACCGCAAGTGCTGTGGGACGGCAAGATGTTCAGGATGTGGTACGGATGTCAGGGCAAAGACGGCCACGATCGAATCGCCTGCGCCGAGTCTGCAGATGGCAAGAGGTGGTTCCGCAAGGGTATCGTTCTGAATAACGACACCGCGAATCACGTCAATGATCCTTCCGTGGTCATTGTGAATGGAAAGTACTTTATGTACTGCACCCGAACTGAAAAGGACGTCGTCGACCGGATTGATGTCGCCGTTTCCGACGACGGCCAAAAATGGTTGCCTCAGGGGGTGGCCCTTGCCCCTGGACCGAACGGAAGCTGGGATGCCCTTTCTGTCGGTCGGCCCGCGGTCGTGTTTGCGGAGGGCCAGTTCAAAATGTGGTACGACGGGCGCAAAGATTTCCCGCTGGATGCGCCTGTCAAGGATGTCCCGAAATCGTCAAGCTCGTATCGCAGTGTCGGTTATGCCACTTCCAAAGACGGGATCAATTGGACCAGATACACCAGCGATCCCGTATTTCTGTATGACGCAGGCGCGGTCCACGTGACGGTGGTCGACGGCACGTTCGTGATGCTGTACGAATCCCGCGACGGAACCAGCTTCGCACGTAGCAGCGACGGTAAAGACTGGACAAACGGCGGAATCTTCATGAAGAAGTCGGGGTCGCCAGCCGATGCCTTCGGACACGTGACGCCCTTCCTGTATCTCGACCCCGACCAGAAAATCGATCGGCTGTTTGTGGGTGCCGCCAGTGCAACTACCTGGGATCACAATCATATCGCCGCAATGGATATCAACCATGACCTGCTCCACAAAATCGTATTCGGTCAGTCTGATTTTGAACTCCTGACACGCCAGGAGCAGCAGGCGCTGAACGATTTCCACAAGCTGTACCAGCTCGACGAGGAGCAGCTCGTCAAATATATCAAGCCACCATTTGTGCCGGGGCGCCTGATCGACCGCAAACTGCGTTGGAAAGATCGCTGGGGAAATGCAGATCACGGGAAGAATGGGATGTATGTCTACCGCTATCTGTTTTACGAACGAGACGGAAAGCTTCAAGCGCCCCATCATTTCGCCGCCGGTTCGCATCACCCCGAGCCCAAAGACGAAGGCAGCTCGCTCGCAGAACTGATCAATATGTTGATGAGCCAGACGCGACCCGAAATTGACGATCCGGACAAGCTGTTGGAGCAGCTGAACGTCGGCGATTATGTGATTCGCGAGAATGCTCCGCAGGATCAAGTCGTCGCCGCGCTCGGGGAAATTCTCAAACGCGAGTGCGGCGTGCCGATCAAGCTTGAACTGCGGGCTGTTGAACACGCGGCCGTTGTGGTTCGCGGTAAGCTCAAACCAACATTCGTATCCAAGCTCTCTCCGATTCAGCTTTACGCCGAGACACTTCTGCCTCTCAAGGGGGAGGTGGATAGTGGGAATTTTCAGGAATTTCTGAATGATGTCGGCCGATTTATCTCACCGAATCGTCGAATCATTCATGAGATTGAGAATCCACTTCCCTGGGAAACGAGGGTATTCTGGCATCGAAATATCCGTGCCCGGTTCGACGACAAGACATTGCGAAAAGACCGCGCGGTGCGGCCAGTGCTCGATCACCTGCAAGAACAGACTGGGCTGACGTTTTCGATGGAATCGCGAAAGATTCCGACGATCATCGTGGAACGGAGCGAATGAACTGGCCTCTTGTTCTTTAATGTCTTGCTGCGGCGAAATCGCGTTTTCGACATAAACCTTCAAAATGCTCTGAATTTCGGCCGATGAGTTTGAAGTCGGCCTTGGAGGATGAACGGCTCTCCACACTTCCAGTTGTTCCCGCGGGGTTCGTTCCTTAAGATAGGGACATCCTGAAGGAGAACGATTCTCGGACGTCTGGTAGTTCAATTATGACCACAATTTTCATTTCGTATCGGCGCGACGATTGTGAGTTCGTGGCCCCCACGATTTGTGAAAAGCTGAAAGACAGGTTTGGGGCCGAGTCTGTCTTTATGGACATTGATGATATTCCGCTGGGATGTGATTTTCCCACGAAGATCGATGAGTCGATCGGAAAGTGTAAGGTGCTGCTGGCATTGATCGGCGAAGGCTGGTTGAATGCGCGGTTCACTCAGGGGCCGCTCAAAGGGCAACGGCGGCTCGATGATCCCACGGATCTCGTACGGATTGAAATCGCTTCAGCACTCAAGAATCAAGACATTCTGGTCATCCCCGTCATGGTCGGCAAGGTCACAATGACGGACATTGGACCAGACTTGCCTGCAGATCTGGAACCTCTTAAAGCCAGAAGTACTGCGTCCTTCCGCGGGGGAGTCGACCGCCCTCGTGACTTGCAGGCGATCATCGAACGCATTGAGGCGTTGAACTTGCCGTTTTCCCAAAAGCAAAATTCGCGCTGGAAATGGGTGGCCGTGATCACCGTGTTGATCGGCGCGAGCGTCGGTGGCGCATTTGCGTTCAAGGGCAAGCCTGAGCCGAAACCGAAGTATGACGGGAGTATGGTTCTGTCACTGCTTTTTCGCGACAAATGGCTGGCTGATAACCCACAAGTCAACAAGGCGATCTTGCCTTTGCAGCCGGGTGACAAAATTGCGTTCGAGGCCGAGCTTGAAGACGGCGCGGAAGGCTATTTCTATGTCATTCGAATCGATAGCGACGGCAAAGCGTCCTTGGAATATCCGCCCCGGGACGCCGCAGGAAAGGTCGTGGGGGAGGAAAAACCGCGGAGCAAGCTGGCGGGATTTCATAACGAAGGTGATCCGATCGTGCTCCAGAAATCACTCGACGGAATTCAATCCTTCGTCTGGTTCGTGCGCGATCGCGCGCTGACTACTGCGGAACGAGGACAGCTGGACAAATTGCTCAGCAATTTGAAGTGGAAACTTCCGCAGGGATGGGAAAATGAAAAAATCATGGAAACCTGGGTGGATGGCCACCAGCGAACGCTCCGTGACGGACCTGAATTAGCAGGCGCAGATCAACCGGAAAACCCCAAACTGGAAACCGGCCGTCTCTGTTTGATGCTCGAAAACATGAAGCTGGCGCAGTATTCCAGGGCCCTGTGCTACTCCTTTAAAAACGGCCGCGTTGAGCATGCCGAGGCGGGCAACAAATGATGCGGTTTCTGATTGCACTTCTGGGAATAGGTCTTGTTTTCGTGCTCGGCGGCGTCGCAGAGGCTCAAGGGACTCAACCTGTCGAGGATCCTGCATTGCCAACGCAGGTCCTGGAGGCGCAGCAGGCCTGGCGTGACAAATTCAACTCCGTGATCAAATGGGAAGGTGACCAGCAACAGGAATTGAGGCCGGAATTCGCGGATCTGAAGCAGCACCTCCGGAATCTGGAATTGATGTCCAGCGGCCTGACTTTTCTGGGAGAGAATAAACTCAAAGAACTGGCAGAAGTACAAGTTCGGCTCATCAAGAAATACCAGGACTCTCCGCCTCAGACGGTGGAGAATCTCGGGATGTACCGCGAGGCCCTGCTGCAACATGGTTCGCTGTGCGTGGATCTCGCTGAACCGGTATTGGCACGACAACGTGCCGAACAGGCATGGAGTATCCACCAGAAACTCATGACGCCGGCAGTTGCGGCATCTGACCGAGGGGTGCGCGATACTATGGCCACCTGCCTCCGATTGGCAGTAATGTGGCTGGGCAGCGATAGACCACGAAATGCGCAAAAGTATCTGAATATTGCGTATGAGAACTCTGAAAAAATGAAAGTCAATCCATTACGCGGTGAAGTCTTTCTTTTGAAGTCTGTCGTTTCCAATACTCAGCATGCTTTTGGTCAAGCGTCACACTCTTCCGCGCAGGCACTCGAGATTTTCCGCCGCCAGTTTCCTCACGGACATCCCAAAATCGCGATCGCGCAATGCCAACTGGCGACTGCTCAGCTCGGATTGGGCAAATTGCAAGAGGCAAAGGAGCTATTACAGAATGCCGACAATGTTCTTAAGAGTCGCCCGCAAGGCACGAAGCAATTGCATGCAGAAGTTTATCGCATGCTGGCCCAATTGCATTTGGAAAAAGGGGAAGACCTGGTGGCCTTCCGATGCGCAGCCAGGTCGCGCGAACTCTATTTATCATTGTTTTCCGGGTTTCCGAAGAGTCATCCCAATCTGATTGCCGCGTTGAGTTCTCTGGCCGAGCTTCTGAATCGTTTTCGGCAGCGCGATGTGAACGG
>JAQGHT010000003.1 GCA_028291565.1 Planctomycetaceae bacterium
TTCCTTCGCAGTCGGCCTGGCCACGATTCGCCTCCTTGCCACTGACAAAATTTGGATAACCAAATTTGGTTATGCGAGCATTTGACAGCGATCGTCGTTTTGAGTCAATTGCAATCCATCAGAATTCTCCAGCATTGATATTCCAAGCACATCGCAGATGCTTTTTACCGCTGGCAGACTGTACCGAATTCTGCTACGCTTTCTGCTTGATTCGTATCTGGGACGCAGTATTCTTTCATTTGCACACGAGTTGGGTGTTCACATCTTCTAAGGCTTGGAGCAAATTGCTCCGTAACATTTGATTTAGAACCAGACAAGAAACCGAAGAGCCAGTGGGCTTACACCCATCACTTGCCGGGATGTTTGTCAGCCTCTAAGGAAATCTCCCATGGACCAAGACGCAGAACTTGCCAAATTCAAATGGATGCTGATTGCTGGCGTTGGGTTTTTAATCACTGGATACTTTTCCCTCCAAGAGCTTCGCTACGCTTTGTTCAGCAAGACTGTCGACGCCACGATCACTCAGATCCGAGAGAAAACGGTATCCGGGCGTCGTGGAAGGACGCATCAGGAGTTGGCATTCGAATATCAATTCAAAGAAGTGGAAGGCCCCGTCAGAAACGAACGTGACGATGTTTCCGTCGATTGGCCGCGTCCCGGGAACGGAACGATCGCGATTCAGTACATTCCAGGTGTCGAAAAGGCCTCTCGTTTACTGGGCCATTCGAATATGTTCGCAGTTTACGGATTCATGGCATGTATCGCCGGTCTCGCATTCGCCGGCTACAAACTCGTCAGGTTGGCCAACGAACCCCCAAAAAGCTATGGGAAACGGCGCAGCAAGTGAGCATTATGAAATGATAAGGGTGTCGCGTTGGCTGAGGACCGGCAAAGCCATTACTTTCGTATTAGGGATGGCAAGGTCCCCACCACCTTGATGCGATCGCAGGTCGCCGGATGCCTTGAAAAAGCTTGCGGTAGACTTCTTCGAGACATTCACCCGAAGTCTGACGACTTCGGCCACGAGGAAGATTCCAGGTCAGATTACGATCAATTGAACAGTTCAAGCAATGCGAAGATCGCGACAGGTCTGTTCATAGCTCGCTTCCAGCTCAAGGGGCACCGCGACAGTTTGCGTCAGCCACAATGGTAGAGTGGGGATGGGGTTGGCGTCACAAATCAGACGTACGAAAGATGGGTAAGCGAATCTGCCAGCGGACGGCCGCCAGACGCAATGTCAGGATGACCGCGGCCCCGATCAACATGCTGCCGGGAAGTTGTGGGAAGAAAGTGACGACGAGCACGTAAATCACGGCTCCGATTGCTGCAGCGGTCGCGTACAGAAAAATGTGCGGCCGAAATACGAGCGGAATCTCACCGCTCAAGACGTCGCGCAAGATTCCCCCGGCGACGCCACTGGTGACGCCCAGCACAACACAGACGGGGCCTGCGTGACCCAGTAGGTGAGTTTTCGACGCACCGAGCATGGTGACGAACGCCAGGCCAAAGGCATCGGGAATTTGAACGAGTCGCCGGGGCGGATGGAAATACCGAGCCATGAAGAACGACAGCGCGGCGGCAATGATACTGGAGATCAAAAAGGTCGAATCAACAATCCAGAACACGGGAACATCAAGCAGCAAATCGCGAATCGTTCCGCCGCCCATCGAGGTCACCAGCCCCAGCACGATGACTCCGAACAAGTCGACACTCTTGCCACGTGCAGCCCAGACACCGGTGGCCGCGAAAAAAATTACGGCCAGATGTTCAAAAATGTAACTTGTGGTCATTCCCACGAATCTCGTCTGGAAGGTCCTGATCCGCGGGCGTTACGGACTGTCAGTCAAAATGTTTCGCCAATCGCCGCACGAGATGGCACGAGTGTGTCAGCCGTCATTTTTCTTTATGACGAGTGATCGAATTAGATCATAAACCTCTTTGGGTTGCGGGACATTGCACACTAGGATCCGCACATTGGAAAGCTGTCCATCACCCTGGGACTGCAACTGCGCGATTCGCGGTTTGCGAAGGATTTCCACCTCGATTTTTCCACTTAGTTCGTTGGAAGTGTCGAAAATCTGGCAATGGATCACGTGCCCCGTTGGGACTCCCCTTTTATAGACGCCTCGAATGTGTGCGTGGCGCGAAGCTGTATCTTATCGACAACTGGGCGATCCAGCCAACAAGAGTGAAGGCGAACTTCCTCGAAGGAATTGGGAATTGAATTTTATCCGGTTCACGACCGAGAATGAGTCTTTTTCAATCCTGATCCCCGCGATCAAATGTCCCATTCTGAATTCTTAAATTCGCGGGCTGCTTGGTGCATTCCACGAGATCGGAAACACAATAGCCGAAGGCAAAAACCGGAAATGAATAGGGTGCGCCCCAGATCGGAATAAACAACATGGCCATACCGCTCACACCCAATCCCGGCGTTCGTTAATCTTTGGAATGTGGTAATGTGTTTGCCTCGGTCGCTGGTGGTATGTGACTCGTGCGTTCCCGCAGGCTCGTCAATTCAGCTTCGAGCTGACTGATGCGTTGCTGCAATTGCTCAATAATTGGTTCAATTTGCGTTTGCGAATAGCGCGTGTGAATGTGCTGCGAGCAGTTGATGTCCCAGGCTTCGATCGTAAACAAGATTGCTCGCTCCACATTGCCTGGATAGGTCGGATCACGCAATTGTTCCAGTAATGCCTGGTCATTTTCGACGACTTTCGCGCTACCCCACAGTTTGACGCGGCGGCGATTGGCATAGTCCATTAGGAAAATGAAGGCCTGCGAATTCTCAGACAAGTTGCCGAGCGTGATGTACTGGCGATTGCCGTCGAAATCGGCGAACCCTAATGTCTGATCGTCAACCACCTTCAGGAAACCAGGCGGACCGCCGCGGTACTGAATATAGGGTTGGCCCACGGCGTTGGCTGTGCCCAGATAAAACATGTCCAACTCCGACAGAAACTGTGTGAGTGCAGGTGTGACTCGAGTCTGCCAGCCGCGGCCACGTTCCATCCGTGCATAACCGTCGCGAGAACCTTTTTCTAACTGAACGGATTTCACTGCCGAAGTGAATGCGACATCGCTCGCGAAGTTTTGCATGGAAGCATCCTCTGAAACAATTGCGTCTCGTAAGAAGATCCTGAAAGATTTGAAACTATGACACGCGGTCGGGCCTGTTCCCGGCGGGGCAAAGGCCCCGCCACTATTGCCGTTGTTAACTGTTTGTGGCCTCATCAATCTTGAACCTGGCCGTAGGCAGACATCCTTCAGTCTACCGAGGACATTGTCAGAGATGTTCTGCTATTTTGATTCGTGCGAGTGAACGTTTCACTTCGGTCTTGTGTGAAAGACCGCGATAATTCCTGGCTCCGTCGCAGGTACGCTTTCGCTGAATCGGCCATAGTGACGAGTGCCGCCCCCAGCATAATGACATCCTTGACGACCAGCCGTCCGGCGCCGGAAAGAAGCGGGAACCCATGTTCTGAGCTCCCGAGTGCCGGAACCCAACACTCGGGCGTCGTGATCAGAAATGACAAGGTCACGAATGACATCCCTACGACCAGAAAACTCCCCACCGCAGAGACTCGTGGAAACCACGGATGCAAGGAAATCAGCACGCCGAGCAGGACGATCACAGAACCTAATCCATAAGCAAAAACATAGGTCCCGTTCTGCTCGTGCCATTCTCGATTGGCGGGAATCAGTTGGCCTTCCTTGTTCATATGTTGCCGGTATTCTCCCGCGGGTTGATGATAGAAGAAGCTCATCAATGGGCTGTTGGCAACGAATGGGACAATGCCTTCGTCTTCGTAACGGTAGAGCTTCAGGCCTCCGATCCAGACCAACACGATGACCAGGCCCACCCGAGTTGCAGTAATTCCAGCTCGGTCCAGTTGAGCAGCCAACTCAAATACGAATTTGAACTTATTCATGATTTCTTCCTCAATTTCCGAGAATGTGGAGACCAACCAACACCATCGCACCGCAATAACGCCACGCTTGGACATCGGGCTTCTACGCCGTGGCAAATAACCCCTACCAAGGCACTTGTTGGCCTCACTCAAGCCGTTGTTGCCAGTTCCAGATCCAGTGCAGGGGCTTGGGGAAAATCGATATCCGTTTCAACAGCATTGTTGAAATAATTCGTGAAGATGCTGAGCGCGGCGTTTGCCACGACTTCGGCAATGACTCCATCGTCGAAGCCCGCAGATCGGACCTCGTCAACGTCGCTGTTGCTAACCCGGCCGTGAGTATCGACCACCTTGCGTGCGAACCGAATCAGAACGTCGGTCTTGTGATCAATTGCGGTCCCCTGCCGGCTGTCGCGAATTTGTTCCGGGGTCAACCCAAACATTTTTCCGATTGCCGAATGGGCAGCGAGGCAATAGTCACATCCATTGGCCTCACTGACTGCCAGAGCAATCTGCTCGCGGATTTTGGCAGACAAGCTTCCTTTCGTAAGTGCGCCGCTGAATCCCAGATAACCTTCGAGTACCGCGGGCGAATTCGCCATCGCCCGAGTCATATTAGGAACCAGTCCCAGCTTGCTCTTCACGGTGTCGAGCAATTCCTTCGTTTTACCGGACGCGTTTTCGGGATTGATTTGATTAATGCGGGACATCATCTGATCCTTGTTGCTGGTCGTCTATGAATTTGAACCGTCATCACCGAACCATTCGTTGTTGACGCCGAATGGTAAATCACATTTCGTGCCAATACAGGTGTTAAATTGCAACCCGATTGTCTGTTGGTTCTTATGGCAAGTATGTCAGAATAACAATGAGCACGAAATTTCGTTGAACAACGAAAGATCGTTGCGATATCACGAATATTCGTGATACACTTCGTTTATTCGGAGTCGACCTTCCAAGCCACGCGGGAAACTTGGAACGGCCATGAAGCTGTAATGGCTCGTGGTTCGAAAGAGATTGCGATCATGCCGGCTATCGCTTGCCAATGCAGGCCGGTAGCACAAGCGAGTGCGTCGAAGCGGCTGAATATCGATTGAGCAGCTGGGCAGTCCGCGACGTTACGACTGCAGTGAAATACGAACCGATTTCCAACGCACAATACGCACTCACATGAGCTTAAGGCTTGGATGTTGAAGTGAACAATCTGGACCACGGGGGGACGATCAACACATGGAATCTTTTCCCGAGCCTCAAGCCATTATTGGCGACCCGAAACGTCTACTGCTGGAATTAGCTGGACGACATCAATTGCTGGAGCTATTGCCGTTCGCTGTCCGGCAACTCGCTGCCGGTCCGACAGTAGCACTGGTGCGGATCTGGTTGCTGCAGCCGCCACTTTCTGGTGACTGTGCGAAATGTCGGTTGGCTGCGGAATGTGCGAACCGCGAGCAGTGTCTGCATCTCGTCGCAAGCGCAGGGCACCCTCTTGACCCCGGCGCTCAAGAGTGGGACAAACTGAACGGACTGTTTCGCCGGTTCCCGCTCGGAATTCGCAAAGTTGGACATATTGCCGCGACGGGAAAGTCGCTGGAAGTTCTGGATATCGCCCACGACCAGAACTGGGTTGCCGATCCAGAATGGGTCCGTGACGAACGAATCGTATCGTTTGCCGGGCACCCTCTCATGCATCGGGGGCAAGTTCTGGGAGTTCTCGGACTCTTTGCACGTGAGCAACCGGGCGCAGCGTGCTTCGAATGGCTCAGGATGATCGCCGATCATCTCGCCGCTGCGATCGCAAATGCCCGCGCATTAGCCGAGATTGAGGCCCTCAAGCGGCAACTCGAACAGGAAAACGAATACCTGCGTGAGGAAGTTCTGCAACGGGAGTCTTATGGGGAACTCGTAGGTCAAGGCCCGGCTCTGCAAGCTGTCGCACGACAGATTGACCTTGTCGCCCCCACGGACTCTTCGGTGCTGATCCTAGGGGAAAGTGGGACTGGCAAGGAACTTGTCGCGCGGGAGCTGCACCGCCGCAGTCGCCGCTCGAATCGTCCGTTCATTAAAGTGAACTGTGCCGCCATTCCGCGCGAACTCTACGAAAGTGAATTCTTCGGACACACGAAAGGGTCCTTCACCGGCGCATTGCGTGATCGGGTCGGGCGGTTCGAGCTGGCCGATGGTGGAACGCTGTTTCTGGATGAAGTCGGTGAAATTCCACTCGACCTGCAGGCGAAATTGCTTCGGGTGTTGCAGGAAGGGGAACTGGAACGCGTCGGCGACGAGCGGACCCGCCGGGTCGACGTTCGCGTGATTTCCGCGACGAACAGAAAGTTGCGTGCAGAGTCCGAAGCCGGACGATTTCGGCAGGACCTGTACTATCGGCTGAGTGTCTTTCCCATTGAGTTACCGCCGCTTCGAAATCGTGTCGAGGACATTCCGTTGCTGGCAGATCAATTCCTGGAGCGGTTGACTCGCAAGCTGGGCCAACGCCGGCCGCGTTTGACACTGGCGAACGTCCAGCAACTCCAGCAATACAGTTGGCCCGGGAATGTTCGCGAATTACAACACGTCCTCGAGCGTGCCAGCATTGGAGCCCCGGATGGGCGATTGCGGATCGAGCTCCCCTCAGAGACGCCACTGCGACCGTCTCCATTGTCCGCATCGTTTCCGGTGGCTGCTAAGTCCGAACGCATCCTGACTGAAGTAGAAATGCGAGCGTTTGAAGCCGACAACATTCGCTTGGCGCTCGAAGCCACTGGTGGCAAGATTTACGGCCGGGACGGAGCCGCCGCACAGCTTGGAGTGAAACCCACAACGTTGGCTTCGCGAATTCACGTTCTGGGGATTTCAATTCCCAGGTGAAACAGAGATGGAGTTTTTCAGGGCGAGCGTGCGGAATAATCCGGATGATAAACCCGGAGCGGAAGACGTAGCGAGTGAATTCTGCGATTTTTTTCCTCATCGGGAATTCATCAGAAACGTCAGGTGTTTCGCTAATAACCAAGGGGCCGGTGCCGAAAGCTCGCCATGAACGATGCAGTTGAGTCTTAAGCCACTTTTCATTCGCACTTCTTGACTACCAGTTCCATCGTGGTAAGATTATCTTACCACCCCAAACTCTTGAACTCTGAGATTTTCTTGAAGTTTCGAGACTCGAACTTCGAGCAGGAATGAGACCAGGTATGAATTCCGCCAGCATGACAAAGCGAGTCTTAGCGGATCGTCTGCGTGAAGCGAGAAAGCGATCTGGACTGACACAGGGTCAAGTGTCCAAAATGCTGAAACTGCATCGACCGACGATCACTGAAATCGAAGCTGGTAACCGGCGCGTGTCCGCGGAAGAGCTGACTCAATTCGCCAAAATCTATGGCGTCAGTATCGAGTGGCTGTCAGACCTGGAAGCCGAAAACCTTGAGTTACACAAAGATCAAGTGGAATTCGTCATTCAGGCGGTCAAAAAGTTCACGCCGGACGACATGCATAAATTGATTAACGTGATGACGGCCAAACTCGGATCTCGCAGTGTTGAGCTATCGCGTCCAACTGTAAACGTCCGGTGGACCGAGGAACTCAATGCCCGCCGTTGTGAACTCATTGACCAGAAATTACAGCAGGGACTCAGCAACGACGAGGCCGTCGAACTGGAGAGTCTGCAGCAATCAATGCGTCGCCATGTCAATCAAGTCGCT
>JAQGHT010000001.1 GCA_028291565.1 Planctomycetaceae bacterium
ATATAGGGCGGTACTGACGTTTTCGCGCCAAGTTCGCGCGAAACAATCGAACCGATCGAGGGAAACAAGTCGTTGTTGGGGATCGGATTGTCGCCATCGGCAAAACTGGCACGGCGGCCGGTCATCACATAGTGATAACCAGTCGTGTGACCGTTATCCGCATGGCTGTGGCTCCGCAGAACGGTGAATTTGTCAGCGATTTTCGCGGAATGACCGCAGTGTTCGGTGAAAAATGTTCCGGGGACCGATGTGGGAATTGTCTGGAATGGGCCTCGGATTTCGATCGGAGCCTCGGGCTTCGGATCCCACATATCCTGTTGTGGGGGCCCCCCTTCCAGGAACAGAAAAATGCAGGCTTTGGCTTTGGGAGCGAGCGTCGAAGTCGCCTGCGCGTCCATGGCCATCAGGCGTGGCAAACTTAAGCCCGAAAGCATTCCGGACGCGCCGATCTGCAAAGCGTGCCGGCGATTGATACCCAGGCAATCCCGCCGACTTGTTGATCCTCGTTGGATAAACATGCTCTACCTCTTTCCGCTCGTGATTGGTTCGGCTCGCGATTGATCGTCTTTTCGCGAGGTCGCAAATGATTCTGTTCCGGCTCATCAATTCAAAGGCAAATTGAAAACCGCGTTCCGTGTATTTTTAATGGTTGTACAAAAACTCTTTGGAATTCAACAAGGCCCACAGGATATCCTCAGCGGCCGTACGGCGACTTTGGGAATTGTTAGTCAGATGCGTGCGCGTCAACTGCCGTTCCTGTTCAGTCGGGAAACGAGATAACGCAGCCAGATACAATTCATCGACCAGTGTATTATCGTCCGAAATTGTCGCCGCCCAGCGTTTTACCGTGCCATCAGGATGATGCAACTTGCCGCTCAACTCGGGGGAATTCAACAGGTGCAAAGCCTGACTGATACTCGGCTCATTGCTCCGTTCGCATTCGCAAACCGTATTACGAACCGGCCGACCGAAAATTCGGAAGAAATAAGATGGAACACGGCTATCCCACAATTGAACGGATCGATAACCCAACGGCCAACCATTGAATTTCTCGGGAACCCCTGTCACGTTGCAGACAGAATCCAACAGCACTTCGGCGGGCAGCGCCTTGTCATAGGCATGTGAGAAATTCTGACGATCATCCGCGTTGGAACCTACGGGCGTGCCACTCAATTGGTAAACGCGGGAGTTCAATAAGGTCCGAGTAAATGCCTTCTGATCGTATTTCAAATCTTTCAGGTGCTTCGCCAGGGCGTCAAATAGTGGCCCATTCGTCGGAGGATTGGTTTCTCGCAGATCGTCAATCGGCTCCACCAGGCCGCGGCCGAGATAATGAGCCCACAACCGATTGACTAAAGCCGGAGCGAAGAATTTGTTGTCCGGAGCAGTCATCCAATTCGCCAGTGCGATTCGCCGATCCGTGACATTCTTAAAATCTGCTGAAGGAGCACCGAGTGCTCGCGCCGGAATGACAACTCCTGTGCGAGGATGCTTCAAATCCGTTCCGCCGCGGGAAAGCAGGACTTCGCCCCGATTGGGAATATTCTTGCGCGTCAAGCCGGTAAAAAAGCCAGCCAACCCGAAATAGTCGTCCTGGCTCCAACGCTCGAACGGATGATGATGACATTGAGCACATTCGATCCGCACGCCCAGAAACACCTGACTGACGGAACGACTGAGGACTTCTGGCTCGAGCATTGCCTTATAAATCGGAGCCGGGCTTTCGGCCAAGGCTCCTCCCTGGACCGTCAGGATTTCCCGGACCATGGCATCGTAGGGCCGGTTCTCCACAAATTGCTTCTTCAGCCAGCGAGTGGCTGCAACGGCTCCTTCGGGCGTGATTGTCTGCTGGTCGATGCGTAACAAATCGGACCAGAGCATGGTCCAGTACTCGGCATATTCTGGCCGTTTCAGCAGATTGTCGATCAGTTGAGCCCGTTTGTCGGTCGCTGGACTGGCAAGAAACTCTCGTGCCTCTTGCGACGTTGGCAAACGGCCGATGGTGTCCAGGAACACGCGACGCAAAAATGTCGCATCATCTGCCAGCAAGCTGGGCTCGATGCCCAGCCGGTCCAGTTTGTTCCAGACCAGACCGTCGATGAAATTGTTTTCTGGAGGCCTCTGGAATTTGACTCCGCTGCGGGGAATCGTCACCCGGCAAATCGCAACGTGCCCCAAATAACGAGCCAAAATCGCGGCTTCGCCGGGGATGTTCGTGGCTTGGATCAATCCTTTGGAATCAACCACGGCAATGGCGGGGGCATTGGAGACGAATTCGGCTTCGGCCGTCACACAGTATTTTCTGCCAGTCGCGTCGATTGCCGAAACACGCAATTGCTGAGTATCCGACGGCGAGAGTATGCGCTCGGTCGGATCAATTTCGATCCCGACGACGGGCGATTCTTCCGGGACTTCAAATCGTGCTCCTTCCTGAACCCAACGCAGCAGCCGCAGGTAACGGGCATCGCCGAGTTCCAGTTTCCGGCCACCTCCATGCGGGACAATCGCAGCTCCCTTTCGCAGCAGCAAACTGCTCTCTGGAGATGTCAGATTGACTCGGCGGCCACGGCTTTCCTGAACCAGTGCCAAGTGATCAGCCTGAGAATCAAATCCAAAAACACTGAGCTTGAATCCATTTTGCCCCTCCGCCTTCCCGTGACACCCACCCATATTGCAACCGGCTTTGGTCAAGATGGGGAGCACTTCGTGTCGGAATGAGACGGGAACCGGCGCGAGCTGACCGACGATTTCAAGAGGTACCCGCAACACCTGGTCATCCAGGCGAATCTCGAGCTCGCCCACCCCCTCAGTCACAGGACGAACCAGTCCCTGGGAGTCCACCTGTGCCAGATTTGAAGGCAGTACGGTAAATCGAACGCGACGAGAAACGTCACGCCAGCTGCCATCTGGACCAGGCAAACTTACCAGTAATTGTTGAGATCGTTCTGGTCGATCGATGCGAATACTTGGTGGTTGACAGCGAAGTTGAGCTGCATACGCACTTGGTCCTGCTGCGAATAACAGGCTCAATACACAACAGATCCCAATCACTCGGTGCCAACCAAACATTCTGGAGTCTCCGACCCATCAACACATCAGCTATGACTTATTGATTTAATTTAATCGAGTTTATGGAGGTTTGGCAAGCACAAACGCCCAATCAGCGGCTGAAAAATGTACGCAAGTCCCATTCCAGTCGACAGATAAAAGGAGAATGGGTCAAGAACTTGGTGCAGTAATTCCATAGAAGACGACCTCTGTACCGTTGGATGTCCCTTTCCGCTCAAACCGCTCGCCGATTTTTTCCGCGAACCGAATCGACCCTGGACTCGATTGAAGTCGTTTTTGTTCTACCTTTTCTGAAAACCGCTTACTCAACCCCTTCACTGAGACACCGGAACTGGTGAAGATTGAGCATGACGAACCCCATCACTTCAGCAGGGATGATCCTATGAGCGCGCTCTATTTAAACGAAGCCGACGTGAGGGAACTCCTGGATATGGAGTTGGCGATTGATGTGATCGAGCAGGCCTTTCAGCAATGGGCGAACGATCGAGCGTCCAATGTGCCTCGCCAGCGTGCTAAGGCTCCGGGGGCCATTCTGCACTCGATGTGTGCCACTGCCGATTATCTGGGCCTGGTTGGCTGGAAAGTCTACACCACAACACGCGGCGGGGCCAAATTCCTCGTCGGGGTCTCACGCCAGAGTGATGGCGAATTGCTGGCTCTGATCGAAGCCAATTATCTCGGACAATTGCGGACCGGCGCCGCATCTGGTGTCGCCACATCCTACATGGCGCGGCCTGATTCAAAAGTCGTCGGCATGTTCGGATCCGGACAACAAGCCCGCACCCAATTGAAAGCGGTGTGTACGGTATGCCAGATTGAGGTCGTCGAAATCTACAGCCGCAATGAAGAACGCCGCCGGACATTCGCCGAGGAGATGTCGGAGTATTGCAATACGCGCGTCATCGCCGTGCACAGCCCCGAAGAGGCTGCCGCGGAAAAGGACATCGTCATCTGCGCCTCGACCAGCCGAGCCCCCCTGTTTGATGGCCGAGTCCTGGATGAGGGGACCCACATCAATGCAGTGGGTTCAAACTTTCTCGAGAAAACGGAACTCGATCTGACCACCATTCAGAGGTCGGACATCATCGTCTGCGATAGTATTGCGCAATGCCGGTTAGAGGCCGGGGACTTCGTCGCCGCTTTGGACAGCGGGATTACCGACTGGCAATTAATGCACGAATTGGCTGACGTCGTTACGGGTCGGACGCCGGGCCGTGCTGCTCGTGAACAGATCACTCTATTTAAATCAGTGGGGTTGGCGCTGGAAGATCTGGCATTGGCTGGAAAACTGTTCGAATTGGCCGAAAAGGAAGGATTCGGAACACGGCTTCCGTTTTGAAAGGGACTATTGAGATCTTTGCGATTTGAATTGCTTTTCGTTTCCTGAGTATTCTGCTGTTCGCGACCACGCATGAGCCTTTTTCAATACTTATCCCCGCGATAAGATGTCTCATTCTTAACGGTGCAGTATAAACTGAGAACATGCCAGCTTCCCGGCCTCGCGTTCTCATTTCCGTTCAGGAGAAGTCATATGTTTTGCGCTGCATGCGGGACTCCCCTTGTTGAATTCGGTCGATTTTGCCACAACTGTGGCACTGCCGTCGCATCCCTACCGGGCATGAGGAGCGCGATTGGCGGTACAATGCCGCCGCCGATCCCGATGCAGTCATTCCCGATCCCGACAATTCCGCCGCCACCCAGAATTCAACCCTGCATTCAATGCGGAGGAGCTGGTAAAGTCCATCGAAGCAGCATGCCACATAGCCCCGGATGTATTTTCTGCACCAGCTGTCCGGGTTGCGGCGGATCGGGAGTAATACCCGGCGAAGCCTGCATGTGCCCGAAATGCAATGGTGCAGGGAAGTATCACGGCAGTTCAATGCCCCATAATAACGCTGGTTGCATCTTCTGCACCGATTGCGAGACGTGCCAGACGAAAGGCTGGATTTGAAGCTGCGGGGAATTCGTGAACTGAAACAACTTTGCGGCCTTTTTCTATAGCCGCTCGATGGACGACTTCAGTTTCTCGACTCGAAGTCTCGAGCTACACGGTACCCTTGCCATTCGCGACGCGAGTCTCGAAAATACCGGCTTCGGTTTTAGCCGCCTGGGTTCTACTCGGCGCGGGGAAGAATGAGACGTCCAATCGCAGAGATGCGCGTGGAGTAAGTCTCGTTCGCGGCCGCGAACAGTTTGACACCTTATAAAACACATTGCCCAGTCAGTCCCGCTTTAAGCTGGTTGCCATAAACCCTTATCGCCGTAGAAATAGGATCGCGTCGTGTCGCTTATCGTGCAGAAGTTTGGTGGTTCCAGTGTGGCGACCGCCGAAAAAATTCTGGCCGCCGCACGGCGCGCCATTCAAGCCCAACGTGCCGGGCATCAGGTTGTCGTGGTGGTGAGTGCCCGTGGCGACAAGACCGACGAATTGATCGAGCTGGCGCGGGAAATCACGCAAAATCCCCCAGCACGTGAAATGGATATGTTGCTGTCGACCGGGGAACAGGAATCGGTGGCACTGCTGGCCATGGCCGTTCAGGAATTAGGTCATCAGTCAATCAGCCTGACTGGAGCCCAGATTGGAATTGTCACCGACTCGACCCATACCAAGGCGCGGATTCGCAGCATTTCCACCGACCGCATGCGACGCGCTCTGGAACAAGGCAAAAT
>JAQGHT010000002.1 GCA_028291565.1 Planctomycetaceae bacterium
GACAGAACTTTGTATCCAATTGGATACAAAGTTGATTCCTCGCCACTTGGGTACAAACTTAATCCTCGAAAATGAAAATCAGAGTTTCGGGTCTCGATGTCAGCATGAATGTCTGACGCCGTAGGGATTTTCATCGCCGCGAACAGTTAGAACGTCAACATGCGAAGCGCAGCGATAGTGTTTTTGCTGGTAAGCGTATGCCTGCTCAGTCCGGGATGTACATCGTACCAACCCCCCAATGCTGGGGCCGGGAAGCCGACGCTCACAGCAGGCACGGGCAATGAGGCCCACACAACTCCCTCTTCACCAGCAGAATGGGTGGCGTCGGACAACGGCGATCTCTCATTGCGGCTGCGTGTCAAGTCAACACGCATCGCTGCTAAGGACAGCATTTTCGTCATTGCCGAAATTCGCAATAATCGATCGGGACCGGTGACAATCCTACGCCCATGCGGTGATTATTATTCCGCAGTGGCAGGTCAGATCAAAATCTGGAATCAGGACCAGCAGATCAAATATACCGGTCCCAAATATGATTACGAGCTAACGGCCGAGGCGTTTGTGACGCTCGAAGCGAACAAGATCGTGACCGATACGCTCGAGCTTCCCGTTCGAAACTTCGCAGGGAGCGACAAGGCGGGCGCCTATCTAGTGCGTTACGACTACACTTATTCTGGAGACTGGGACGACACGGTGGCGAAGAAAGGAGTCAAGGGGATCTGGCATGGGGCAATGTGCAGCCGCGAGGTTTCACTTCAGAAGGAGTAGTTCGTTGAATCATGCCCATCCTCTGTCTCTTTAATCAGTTCTTACAGTTATTGATTCTCCGGTCCTTACGCATCGGAGTCTCAATGACGACTCCGATCTGGGGCAAATTGGCCGAAAAGGGGCATAATGAATTACCTGAGTGATACGCTGGCAAACGGTTATGAGCCATTAGCTTGGAGAGCGGATCTCGCCGTTTGGAGTTTTTTGACAGCTGTTGCTGGTGTCGCCGTTTTGGCTGCGATCGGCATCCCGTGGTATTACAACAAACCCTAGATTCCAGCAGTTCTGCTCTGTTTCGGAATTATGGCCGGAATAGCGTCCTGGCCGCTCCTGGCAATCGTTTGTGCGATTTTGCTTGGAGCGCTGATTGTTTCGACGTAGTGGCGGATTCCTCAAAAACAAACACAGGCTTCAGCTGATGGCAATACACAGGATTTCAACCCTTAAAGCAACGATTTGCAATACTATCGTGGGGTCATGTTTCCACATTTCAGTTTTCGTGTGACGATCAAGTTTGGATGCGGCTCGTAGGAAATCATTTGGACTCATCCCCGATTCGATCAACTCTTCAGCAAGCCGATTTCACGCAATCTTTGCATCAGGAATTCGTACGCGGCGATATCGGGATATTTCGCTCCTGCGCCACGGCAGGATGGGATGCAGGACAGGATGGCTTCCGGGTGTGGATGCATGAAGAACGGCATCGAATAGCGCGAGGACGAACTCGCGGTGTTGACCACCTGATGGGTGGTTGAGGGAATCACGTCATTGGTGGCCCGCGACAGCATATCACCGGCATCCACAATCAGTTCGCCGGGTTTTCCAACCACGTCGAGCCACGTGCCGTCCCGATCTTTCAATTGCAGGCCGGTCGCGGTTGCGGCCGGCAAAATGGTGATCAGATTGATATCCTCATGCGGCGCCGCACGCAAGCAGCGGGGATCGGCCGTCGCCGGAATGGGTGGGTAATGCAGCAGTCGCAAGATCGAATTTCCCTCGTTGATCATGCTGTCAAAATACGTGGAGGAAACTTCCAGCGGCCCCGTCAACGCTTGCAACAACTGCCGTCCCGTTTCGCTCAAGGCGGCATAGAGTTCTGAAAACACAGTTTGAAACCCGTGAATTTCAGTGGGCCAGATATTGGCCGGATAGTAACTGGCAAAGCGGTGGTTCTCAGGAATTTCGCGCCCAACGTGCCAGAACTCTTTCAAATCCATCACCGGAGAATCTTTGGCGTGCTCTTTGCCGAACGGAGTGTAGCCACGTTGTCCCCCACTCACGCCCGCATATTTCAGCTTGGTCTCCACCGGCAGGGCATAGAACTCCTGAAGGAGCGTGTAGGCGTGATCTAAAAGAGTTCGCGAAACATTGTGATCTTGCAATACTATGAAACCGTAGTCTTTGATTCCTGAATACAACTGGTCGATAAAACGAGTCCGCTCGGCCGCTGTCCCCGTGGTGTAGCTGTTCAAACTCAAAGTGGGAACTTGCCTGAGTCCAGTACGACCTTGTGATTGCTGCGGACAGGCCTCGGCTGTGCTCGAGTCAAACTTGTCGCTTCGATCTGTCGCGGATTGGTTGGCACTCCCGGACATCATGGCTTTGACCCAATCATTGAGAACATCGACGGTTTGTGGTAACTCGTGCATTAGATTCAGGATTCACAATGCCGTCAATCGACCTGACGCCGAATTCCAGCTGCCTGCGATCGATCGGTTCAGATGTTGTTGCAGCTGAGTCCGATTTCAATTTTGCATTCGTGATTCAAAGCCGTCTTCCCGTTGTCTGGTGTTGATCGGTAAACTGCTCAGTGACGCCAGACTGCAATCGGCGTGGACATTTTCTTCAGTGGTCTGATCGTTGGTTCCATTCGAGTTGTCAATCTTGATTCGAGGCGGGCACCTGTTCCTTCAGCTTGTCCTATTTAAGTGCGCCATAGAAATGAAGCGTCTGGCATTCCTACCCGTCCGAGTTTGACTCACGGCCGGTGGAATGAAGTCCGAAATCCATTGAACCCTTGTCAAAAGCACTGTCCGTTTTGCATTCCTGCATAGCATTCCTACTGATTACGGAGCCATCGCGATGCTCAGAATTGTCATATGTTTGACCGTTGCATTGAGTCAACCAGTACTACCGGTGCCCGTCTCTGCTGATGACTCGATCAAGGTCTCCGACAGCCGTCCAACCGCAAAGTTCGTGACGACGGATGCGGAGCAAACGTCGCCAATCGACTTTCCATCTGCAGGGGCAATACTTCGAGCAGTGCGTGCAGGAAAGCCTCATTCAAAAAATGAGCATATTCAATGCAAGTTAGTTCTGCACAAAGTCTCTGACATACGGGTCTATCCACTTGTGGGACCGGCTCGATTGGCAACGGCACACTTCGAGTGCACGGTTACTACCGAGGCAGGTCGCGACGTCTTTTACATCGACCAGTCTCAGTTGATTCCTGTCAAATGAAGTCTCGCTGTTTTCTGGCAGCTGTCCATGATCATGTCTGCGACTGACCGGAGGCGAACCAACACTGACACGGCAAAACGATTGTGTTCGAGACAGTATGACGCGTTGAAACTTTTTGTAGGATGGACACTCTTGTCCGTCACCTGCGACTTGAAAGACGGGAACGACAATCCTACGTCGGATTGACACACCGGAATGTCGATCCCACAGAAGATGACGGACTGGAAGTCCATCCTACGGCAATTATGGAATGTGAACAGGGCTTATGAAGAAGTACACCTTGATGATCGTATTTGTTGTGTTTTCCGGCGCCTGCAGCGGGTTGTTACGCGGTGATCCTCCCGCGCCAAAAGCTGTACCGAAAAAGACGTTGCCTGAAATCAACGAGGCTCGACGCACCGGCTGGCAATTGGCCTCACTGATCATCGCGCGATTGGAAGCCGATGACCAGAAGAATTTTCCGGGTATTCAAGCTTGGCTGAAAGACTATCGCCAGATCGCCAAGGGAATCGATCTGAAGCTTGCGCCGGACCAGTGGCCGGTGATCAATGTCGATGCGTTAACAATTCGCAACGGCAACTTCTGGCAGGCGTATTATGAGATTGCGCCAGGCGATCCTGGCCTGATGTTGCTCCATTCCGGTTTACTGCTGAGTGCCGGAGAGGCGAATCGAGCCCAATACCTGCTGGTGATTGCCGGACAACGGCCGGGAATTCCCAAGGAGTTTCGACAGGCCTTTGACATCATCCTGGCGCAGACGCAGAAAATTCGTGAGAAGCCGAATGGGTTGGTCATGGAGGGGATCAAGCTGTTTGACAAGGCCGATTTCGCCGGGGCACTTAAGAAATACCAGGCCGCATTGGAACTCTGGCCCCAGAACGGTTTTGCACTTTACGAGGCGGGTATGACCGTCCGCGATTTGCAACGTGTTGCGGCGGGTGAAAAACCGCTTCCACCCTCTGCAGTCATGATCGACAATAAAATTAAGAACTCGGCCGAAGTCACCGCGCTGTTTGCCAAATCTCGTCGCCACGACCCGTTTCAAATCAATTCCTACCAGGGAGATGATAAAGAGGTCATTCGACGATTTCTTGTGCTGGGAAAGAAGGTACTGCCAGCCTGGCAAAATCTGGCGAAAAACCAAAACAAGCAGGTAGACGATGCGTTACTGGAACAATTTGCCGGAGCGTGTCAAGAGGCGAGTCTCGATGATCTCGCCCTGGTGACGCGTCAGATTCTCATCGCTCGCAGGATCAATTATGCCCCCGCCGATCATCAGTTTATTGGGAAGAGTCTCAACAAACTTGTCCCGGGTAAGCAAATCGATGGGGTGCTGAGCCGATTGGCCACTGGAAAACTGGAATTGCGCCAACTGGTGGTCCCGGAACCCGTCGCCCCGTGATTTCGCGGCCCTAATGGCTACTGGACCGATCGTTCAGTAGTACGAATTGCGACAGCTCGTAGGACGGACATTCCTGTCCGTCACCTGCGATTTAAAAGATAGGAGCGACTCTCCTAAATGTAAGTAGGATCGACAGTCAGGAATGTCCGCCCCACGGCGATTGTCATGTCACAAATGTCTCCTGTGAAGTACAACATTCATTGAAAATAGGTTTCCGATGATCAAGCTGGATCGCACAAAAGACAATCCGTGGCAGCTCAACACGCCACCGGGTACGTCCGAGTACACGATGCACGTCGAAGAAAAGAATGGTATTCAAATCCTGGTCTGCACTGTGGGCAAGACGGTTCTCCACTACGACGCGCGTTGCATTGAGGATTTGCAGGCGATGCTCAATTCAGTCGGTGGATGGGTCGAACTTGGAGGGGCCGACGAGCAGAAGCCAGCTAAAGAAGGAACGATTGAGGCCTGGGGCCGCTCTGAAAGTAACCCGATCGGTGGATGGTATGGACTCAAAAAGGGACTGCGCGGCCGCTTCGGGGTCTATGTTCCTCCCTTAATGGAGGCCTTGGGACTTTGTGAACTGGAGCATAATCCGAAGAATAATCGTATACGTGCCATGTGAAACAGGAATCGATATGACAAAACGAGTTGTTGCTTGGATCGCGTTCGTAATGCTCGCGTACTGCTTACCTGTTGCGGCCGAGCAGCCGCAGGCGGCAGTGGCCGGAAAGTTGAAAACTGCCGCAGACCTGTTGAAGGAATTCTCCAGTGTCAAGTACAGCTGGGAGCAGACAGACGTTGCGGAAAAGATGATCGCACTGGGAGACAAGTCGGTCATTCCCCAGCTGGAAAGTTATTTCAATTCGGAAAACAGGAAAGAACGCTGCAACGCGGGTTACGTGGTTTCTGGGTTGGGGGACTGGCGAGGCTCACTGGTCATTCTGCGCGAACTCAAGGATCGAGAACCGCGATTCACAAACATCCTGCGATCAGACGGCAAGCCTTATCCCGCAGGTCAAATCAATGAGGACCGATATCTGGCTGTGTGTCTTTTGGGGCGTTTGAAAGAAAAGGACGCGGTTCCGGATTTGATTGAGGCCACGCGTGATAAAACGATTCACTATGCGGCCGCGGTTTCGCTGGGACAGATTAGCGATCGGAAAGCTATTCCGGCCTTGCAACAGATGGCCAGGGACTTTCCAGATCATCGGCTGTGGGCCGGGTACGGGCTGGCCCTGTTGAGTGAACCAGAGGGTTTTGAAATCCTGACCGAAATGGCCTCGGATCCGCAATGGGTCAATCGCAGGCATTCGGTGGAAGCGATGGGAACGATCGGGGATCGAAAAATGGCGCCTCTGCTCGTGAAAGCACTCAAAGATCAAAAAATGGAAGTCAGAATCAGTGCTGCTATCTCGCTCGGCAAGATTGGCGATCCGGCAACACTTCCTGTTCTGACCGCGGCCCTGAATGAGTCCGAAGCGGAGTCAGCAGCAACGAAAAAGATCGAAACAGATTTTGCTGATCAGGATGGAATCAAAAGAAGGGAGATTTTTAACAGGGTTGCGAGAAACGCGATTGAACTGATTCAGGTGAAGTCGAAGTGAGCGAGACAATTCCGAATCCCGAGCGTTTTATTGTGAGAGAGGTTTTTCAAAGATGTCGGTTGGATGGTTGCTTGATGCCAGCGTCTTCGATGTTTATCACGACGAACTTGCGGCCGCTGTTGTCCGTAACGGCGATCAGGTCAAGTCCCTGAATCGGCCGAATCCGCCTTATGGCTGGGATGATACGGGATCCGCATATCGAAAGGCGTTTCCAGTTGGGTCCTGCGTCGTGACGCATGCCGATATCGACCTGGTACAGCGAGTGCTGGCTGACGGCTGTTGGACTCCGGGGGCTTTTGCCACAATCGACCATTTTTCGTGCGTTCATTATTTCTCGCATTTTGGTCGGTTTTTGCTGAACCAGGATTATGCGATGCTTCCCTTTGCGGAATTGTCGCGCTGTTCCGAGTTTCTGTTCGACACATTTGGTCGCGATGGCAGAATGTTTGTGCGGCCCGATTCCCCGCTTAAACTGTTTGCGGGCTTAGTGGTCAGTCGCGAAACGTTCGCGAAAGACTTGGATTTCATGGCGTTCTACTCATTCCCCCCTGAAAGTCTGGTCGTTGTCAGTTCGCCGAAAACCATTGTCAAAGAATGGCGTTTTGTCGTTGCTGAACAATCGATTGTTGCGAGCTCTCAGTACAAAGAGGGGGCGGAGTCAATGGCCCGTTCTGGAGCAGATGACGAAGCAGTTGGGCTTGCGAACGCAATTCTCGCTCTGGGTTATTCACCCGATCCGGTCTGGGTCATGGATATCTGCGAGACATCGGATGGGCGGTACCATCTGTTGGAAATTGGCGGATTTAGCTTTGCGAACTTGTACGGCTGTGATAAGGATGCCGTTGTTAAAGCGGTCTCCCGCATGGCACAGCGAGTTCATAAGGAGAATTGCGTCGATCGCAGAGGAATGACATGAGCCGTTGCGAAGTGGCTTATTTGTTTTCTGCCAGCAATTCCCCTTGCGACATCCAATTTTTCCAGTCGGCTTCCAGTTCCGCGACGCTGGTTCCCTGGAAGTGCTCGTGAATTGTCGTCTGCAAACCCTGATTGGAGATGCCGGCAACAATTTTCAGCAGCTGAGCTCCGGAGACCTTTTTCTTGACAGTCAGGAATTCCACCCAGGCGCCACTTTGAGCGTAGAACAAGTCGGTGAGAACCGGGTCGGTTGGATAATTCGCTGCAGATGTCAGTTCGTACAATGAAAATCGGCGCCCCTGGGCGAGCGATTCGGACAGTTTTTGTCGCAGTTCGTGGCGTCGACCGTTGGGTTCGGATTGAACGGCAATCCCTTCGTCCGCCCAGCGTGGGATTTGCTTCGTGCAAAAAGCGTCAGCCAGGACGACGTGCGTCAATTCATGAGCCGCCACTAGAGTCAACCGGCTGGCGAGGTCAGTTCGCAGATTGAGTCGCCGCTTCCAAACTCGACCATCTCCGATTTCCAGATCGACATGCCCCCAGGATTCGGGGGGGTATTTCGTGAATCGAGCATAATCGCGACCCGTTGGGTAGCAGTAAACATCACACTTGGGAGACCATGCTGTTTGTCGTGCCGCGTGCAGCCAGCGTTTTTGCAATGTCCAACGTTGTTGTTCACAGTCTGTTATCAGTTGCTTGGCGACATTTACCTGACCGACGTGGTAGATGCGGAAATTTCCGCTTTCGACGACTTCCCAACCACCGGCTTGATAGGTTTTTGAGCAACAGCAGACTTCGGCTTTGCAGTGACGTGCCGCAACATCTTCAGCCAACACTGGTTGAGAAGAAATGGCAAACCACAGTGTGGTTGTCAAAAGTGACAGTATCGAAGACACTTTGAACTGCACGGGAAAATGCATGGTGGGCAGGATCCAAGCCGTGGAGGCAGGAGCAAGATGCTTCCGCATCCTGTGATGAGGCGGGCGGATCACCACAAACGCAATTGAAGTGCCAAGTCCCATTTTCGGACCCAAAACACCAATATTCCAAGGCTTTTGACGTTTTGGAAAACCCGCCCTGAAATTGCCTGCATCGAGGTTGGGCGACTAAGCCTGTTTGTTGAGCAGTTGGACTGAGGCGTCGATGTCGAAGAAATACCAGGTTTCCTGCTCACATTTCGCGACGCGCGAGGTGAAATCACGATCGTGAAGAGATTTTTTGCTGTAGCCGACTTTCAAGCATGCTGACCCATCGGCAAAAGTGCGCGCCGACGAATTCGCTTGCAATTCGGGCGTTTGTCGAGTCGTGAATCATGGGACAATTTTCGCCGATCCTCCGTCACCGGGCTTGCCCAGGTTGGTCCGCGGCCTATGCACTCCTCTTTTTCCAGGGAGTTCTGATACTTCAAGTAGTGCAAAGGCGGTTGAACCACCCCGGCGAGCGAGGTGGCGGGGGATCAGTGAATAGTCTCAATCATCGGGGTTAATACATTGTCGTGCAGTTCAACTGCAGATTGTGCTGCCAGCAGTCATTGCCGCGCCTCTGGCGCCACAGCGGGGATGGCAGAGAATTAAGATTTGGAACTTGTCCGAAGATCAAATTTCAGTGTAAACTGAAGTGTGGCGAATTGGGACTGGGTGCTGTTTCTGCCGAGTTGCCGGTGCCGTCGCAAAAGCAGTGTGAGGGTAACGGTTTCTCGATTCGATCGTCTCAATCACTCGACGTCGGATGAGAAAGGTTACTGCATGGGATTTTTGAGTCGGGGTTTGAGTGATTGCGTGCTGGTTCTGCGTTAGTTCTCGTTGAGCTCACGAGAACCGGCTCGCTGAACTGTCGGTGTGATGATGAGGGCGCTCAACCTAAACCTTGTCACACCCCAAAGAAAGGTGTCTGAATCATGCGTAAGATTTTGAAGCCTGCCTGTATTCTGGCTGCCGTGATGTTGACCGTCAGCTTGATGCCGGACAGTGCATCGGCAGGGCGTCGGTGTGGGAATTCTTGTGGCAGTTCGTGTGGCAACTCATGCGGTAGGACCTGCGGCACCAGCTGCGGCGCGACCTGCGCTGTCCAGGCGAACGTCGGATCTGCCCCCGTCATGGTTTCCAACAATGGTGTTGCGAGCGGCATGGCTCAAGCCGGTACCCGCGTCCAATACCAGAGTGCGTTTCAAGCTCCCGTAAACAGTGCTCCAATGGTCGGACCAATGGTGACGAACAATAACAGCAATCAGCCGATTTATCTGAACGGCATCGATACTGTCAGCGACAGGGGCTGGCGCAACAACTGGGAATTACAGAATCGGGCTGATCGCAAGATTCGTGGCCTGTAGGTCAAATGAGTCAGCGATTTTGGATCGAGACGGACGTGGCAAAAGCAGCCCGACGCAGGACAACCGTCGGGCTGCTTTTTTTCGCTCGGAGCCAACGCGCCAGACAGATCGATATTGAATTGCGCGGACGCACGCACCGGCGCCGTGGGCTTATAGCAC
Source organism: Planctomycetaceae bacterium (assembly GCA_028291565.1). Lineage (GTDB taxonomy): Bacteria > Planctomycetota > Planctomycetia > Planctomycetales > Planctomycetaceae > JAKFVC01. The sequence goes on from JAQGHT010000002.1 coordinate 9,641, forward strand.
AGCGGGATTCACCTGTTAAAGCCGATTTAATCTCAGTTGAGCTTCCTTTCAGGTCCGGTCAGTCTTAAATTACGGAAGCGTGGTTTCGTCGAGTCTAACGATCCACAAGTTGTCTCCGAAATGCAGCCGGATTGCTCATCCACCCACATCCGGCTGGTCAGTGACTCTCAGGCTAGCCGGGTCAGAATCATTGCTCTTGATTCGGCAATCTTCGCGCAATGAGAAACGTTTCCTTGCGCAGTCTCTCGTCAATGAGCAGACTCTGAAAGCAGGCTGCATGCCCATTCATCCCACGGCCATTGTGGATCCCGTGGCCGAGATCGATGCCGACGTGACCATTGGTCCGTATTCGGTGATTGAAGGCCGGGTTCGCATTGGTGCGCGAACCACGATCGGTCCGCTAGTGCATATTCTGGGAGACACAGTCATCGGGAGCGATTGTCGCATCCATTCTGGAGCTGTCATTGGCGATGTGCCTCAAGATCGTGCCTTTCAAGGAGGCGTCAGCTTCTGCCGGATTGGTAATAGCGTTGTCATTCGCGAACATGTCACCATCCATCGCGGAACGGCTCCGGAAACAGAGACCGTTGTTGGTGATCGATGTCTGATCATGGCCAGTTCACATATTGGCCACAATTGTGTACTTGGAGCGGAAGTCACGCTCGTGAATGGTGCTCTGCTGGGTGGCTATGTGCAGATCGGAACCAGGGCGTTCATCTCGGGAAACGTCGGGATTCATCAATTCGTGCGTGTGGGCGAACTCGCGATGGTGGGCGTCTTGTCCAAAGTGACTCAGGATGTTCCGCCCTATTTGATGTTCGGTGGTTCGGGCAAGTGTGTCGGCGTCAATACGGTTGGTATGCGCCGGGCGGGCATGGGATCTTGCGAACGGTTGGAACTGACGCAAGCGTTCCGTCTCCTGTACCGTGTGCCAGGCAGTCTCCCGGGAAATCTGGAACGCCTGGAAGCAATCGCCACAACCGACGCCGTCCGCAATTTGATCCAGTTCCTGCGCAGTCCGTCGCGCCGTGGAATTCCAGGGTAAATTCGAGGGAATCGAAATGTTTCGCTTTTGGGCTCGCAATCAACTGCTGCTGGCGGTTTTCATGGGTTGGTGCGTGCTGTTCACCGGTTGTGATCGTGGTGCGAAACCCGGTGCCGCCAAATCCGCACCGCCGTCGAAGGTGGCGACTCCAGTTAAGGAAGACCAACTCAATACGATTGAGTTGACTCCCCAGGCGGAGCAGCGGCTTGGAATTCAATTCGCCGCGGTTGAAAAGAAACCCGTACGACAAATTCGAACCTACGGAGGCGAGGTCGCGCTGCCGACGGGTGCGAGTGTGATCGTCTCCGCGCCCGTCAGCGGGACGCTGCAACCTCCGGCGAAGTCCAAAATGCCGAAAGTGGGCGACGTACTGGCTGAGCGGCAACCGGTACTGTTGCTGTTGCCGATGCTCTCACCCGAGCGCGCTGTGCTGACGCCGTCCGAACGACTGCGGATGGCGGAAGCGCGAAATACCGTGGCCACCTCGAGAATTGATGCTGCGGGGCAGGTCGATCAGGCTGGAGTTCAAGTCGAAGCTGCGAAAGTGGCTCTTGAACGTGCTCAGAGATTACTGAAGGAACAGGCGGGCACGGTCCGTACGGTGGACGAAGCCCAGGCCCAAATGTCTTTGGCTCTGAAAAGCCAGGCGGCCGCTCAAGCCCGCAAGAAACAACTGGACAGTCTTGAACTGGATCAGGAAGCGGCTGGGATATTAGAGCCGCTGCTGATCGAATCGCCTCATGCGGGAATCGTACGAGTCACCCATGCGTTGCCGGGCGAAGTGGTGGCGGCGGGGGCTCCGCTGTTTGAAGTGATGAATCCCGATCCGATGTGGATTCGCGTCGCCGTTTACGCCGGCGAACTCTCGGAGATCGCGGTCGATCTGCCAGCTCAGGTGGGCAGCCTGACTTCCAAGGCGGGCGACAAGTGGCTATCCGCAAAGCCTGCGAGTGCTCCGCCAACGGCGACGCCACTTTCCTCGACGGTCGATCTGTACTACGAATTGGCCAATCCCAAAGGCTATTGGCGACCTGGGCAAAAAGTGAATGTGCAGCTGACGGTCGCCGGTCCCGCTGAGGCACCGTGCCTGCCGTGGTCTGCTGTCGTACATGATATCCAGGGAGGCTGCTGGGTCTATGAAAGCACCGCGCCACATACGTTTGTCCGCCGCAGAGTCGAAATTCGCAACGTCTTCAACGATCTGGCAGTCCTTGAGAACGGACCCGCGGTCGGGACGAAGGTGGCCATCGAAGGGGTCGCGGAATTGTTCGGCACGGAATTCGGATTCGGGAAGTAACGCATCATGACCTGGCTTGTGACAACGTCGCTGCATCTGCGGGTGATGGTGCTGGCTGCTTCCATTGTGCTGATCGTGTTTGGCGTGCAGACGCTGCAAACGACGCCACTGGACGTCTTTCCTGAGTTCGCACCGCCGTTGGTGGAAATTCAGACTGAAGCGCCTGGCCTGTCGACCGAAGAAGTCGAGAGTCTGATCTCGATGCCGTTGGAAAATGCCTTGGACGGGACGCCGT